>NZLH01000094.1 GCA_002694155.1 Pusillimonas sp.
CATGGAGCGATTCATTTGCGCGCTTCAGCAAAAGCTTATGCCCAACCCGCCCGAACCGCCAAAAGATCGCTCTGCGCTCCAAGGCGGCAGGCTGGCGTTCTATCTTGATAAGGCCTTAGCCGACTGGTACCACTTACACCGTAGTGCCAGCACACTGGACGCCGTTATTTCTCGGGGTGATGTCATCGTATTGTTTACCCCGCAAGACTTTCTGGACGAAAACGTTGGCGGATATGCCTTAGGCTCGGCCGTTTACCAAAACGGTATTACCAGCTTCGGTTTTCCCGGCATGCGTGTACAACTTACCACCCTGTTTCCTGACAACCAGGACGCAAACGAAACCGCACAAGTAATTCTGCATGAAATCGCCCACGAATTCGGCCTTGAACACAACCCTGGCAACGCCCGTGTGCCCGGACCCTGCCCCGAAACCGGGTCAGTCAGCGCGGCAGATCTTCAAGGGCGCAATGTCGACGGCATTGAAGCCTGGCGCATGAGCGAAGACGGGCTAAGTGGCTGGAACAAGTCGCAAGAAGAGGGCAATGGACAAGTGCTGGACCACACACTTGTATCAATCATGTGGCCCTTCGGGATGCCGATGCGATACATGTCTTTAACGGAAGATGAATACAGCCGCTTTCAGCAGTCCATTCGCAGCGGGCCTGCTGCCGTATGGCAACAAAGCCACAACCAAACGCCGCACCAACCAGGCTTAAGCGACACCCCAACCCAGTATGCGTCGTTTATTTTTGCTAATAACCTGTTAACGCAGCGGCCTGCCATACACCACACACCGGTTTCGCGGCAGTTAGTAACAACACAACAAAGCGCCACGCCCTCTGATCCGCTTGCCCAGCAACTACTTATTGTGGGCAACATTTCCAACGCCGGCGCAGGGCTGGATATCAACAGCATTTCACAAGAGATTAACCGCTGGGAAACGCCCGCCGAGGGCCGCTACACCGCTGAGTTATTAGATGGACGAAACAACGTTCTTGCCAGCGCACCTTTGCAACTGTTAGGGCCGGCTTATGAAGCTGGCAACCAAGCTACCAACAACGCAGTACCAGCGTCTGGAGAATGGATGCGGTTCCGCGTTGCTCTGCCCATTCAAAACAATGCTGCGCACCTTATTATTCGGGAAGGCAACAAAATTCGCGCACAACTAAGTGCTTCCAAACAAAACACCGAAATTGCACCTGTTACGGTTGCCCGGCAAGCTAACGGCAACCTGGCGTTAGCTTGGCCCGCTTATAACGTAACCATGCGCGGTGAATTGGCTTACAGCCCTACCGGCACTGCACCATGGCAATCGCTATCACACGATATTGCCAGCGGGCACTACACGCTTTTACCCGATTCTGTCATCCCCGGGCCAGCGCCAACTGTAAAGCTGGCCGTTCAGAATGGCCCTCGCTTAATTGAAAAAACGTTTGCCTTACCCAAAGACTGGCCACAACGCAAAGCACAAATTGAAGTACCCGAGGAAGGGCAATTCAGCCAAGGCTCGTCCATTACACTTCGTTTTCAAACACCTATGCCGTGGGAAGAACTAAGTAAAAAAATTACTGCCCGAAACGCAAATGGGGATGCCGTTGAGCTTGCGACCATTGCTACGCCAGAACACTTGCTGCTTTCAATTATGCTTGCAAACCCGGCTAAGTCAGAAGGCGCCATCAGCTTGCAGGTTCCTGGTAACGTGCAAGACGTTTTTGGCAATGAAGTAGAAATTCCAACTAGTTTATTGGAATCAATTCAATAAGAAGTATGCTCATTCGTGATAAATAAGCGCGCCACCCAGCAGATGAAGCTCCAGTTCAGAACATCAACGTCAACCGAGAAAAAGGTAAACAATTAAAACTCATATGTCGCCGTTAGCCATAGGCGCGGCTTTGGGTCGGCATGGGTGTCCGAAGTAGGCGCGCCCCCTTGGGTACGCCAGGCCACGACGCCGTCAACGCGCCACGACGCGTTCTGATATCGCAAGCCAAAACCCGCACCCGCACGCGTTTCATCTGGCGCCAGCAACGCCACCTGGTTTGGTTTTGCATTCATTTTCATGCGGCCATAATCGTAAAAAACATAGGGCGTGAAATCGCCCAGAGCGTAACGCAACTCAATTTGCGTCAACCAGCCCTCGTCGCCACTAGATTCACCCAAAGGATAAGCACGTACGCTGTTCGGCCCACCCAACGACATGGATTCCGAGCTATCAAGATTCTTGTTCGCCCATTGGCCGCTAAAACGCGCAAATAACGAGAAGTTTTCCGATAAAGCCTGTAATCGCACCAGATCAAAGTTAATCTTGTTAAAGGCGCCGCGGCGTACCGGGTCGTTCTTGTGCAAGTTGCCGTACGTCCAAGTCAGGCCGCCGTAGGTTACGCCGCCCCCGCCAAAACCATCGCGATGGTCGAAACCTATTGAAACAGGCAACCCTGTAGAGTGATAACGCTCACTGGCAGCGCCATAAAAATAACTATTGCGCAAACGTTTGTACTGCCATGTAGCCGATAAATTAATGTTTGTTTGTTGCGAACGTAACAACGGATAACCAAGCCCCACACCGGCGATACGCGCCGTGCCTTCGTTGCCTTCAAAACCATTGGCAAGGCTATACGTTGTTTGTGCGTATGACACGCTACCGCGCAAGCCATTGCTGCCAATCGGCACGCTGTACATCGCTTGCCCCAACCAAAGCTTTTCATTGGTGTACAACGTATCAAGGCTGATCTGATCACCCAGCATGAAAGGGCTGTTCATCACAAGTCCGGCACGAGCTCGCCATTGCCCAGAGTAATAATTGCCATGATTATCAAGCCCAACCCGCGCGCTATACCGTTTACCTTGCGAAAGAGTGACATCAAGATCACCGGTTCCCACCTTGGCACCGGGGCGAATCACCGGCGACACTTCAATGCCTGGCAAGTCGTTTAGCAAGAGCGTTGCACGTTCAAGCTTGCCCGACTCAATTACCGCGCCTGGTTCAAGCGCCGAAAGGTATGGCTGGGCCTGACTGGCCAAATGTGAATCGCTCAAGGCACTGACCTTTCCGTAGCGCCCCTCAACAACACGAATTTGCAGCACACCCCCATTATCAAGCGCCTGCGCAGGCACAATAGCCCGCGCGAAAGGAAAACCCACCTGCTGATAATGTTGCGTTAACCGATCACTTATAACGCTTATATCGGCAAGGTCATAAGGTTGATTCGTAAGCGGTCCGGCCACCGCCGCCAGTTCTTCATCAGAAAAGAGTGTATTGCCTTCAAAGTGCAGGCCACCCAAGGTAACCGTGGACCCACCGGGTTTAACCGCAGCGCCCGTGGGTATCTGGATATTGAAACCAGGGGAGCTACGCGGTGGTGCTGGTGGCTGCGCAAGCTCTTCCTGCAACACACGCCCGGCATCGGGCGCAACCTGGGCTAACGTGATGAGCGGTGAAAAAAGCAACACCACAGTATATGCAACACACTTAAGATCAACCGTTTTATTCATTCTTATTGTTCAGTTAATAATTCACCGAAATTAACGCCACCACCCTCGGTGAAAAAGGGCGCTAACGGCGCGTCGCTCATCAAGCCCGCCATATCGCTACCGCTCGTTGTTGGCATCATTGGTAAGCCGCCCGATTGTGAGCTGTTTTGGGTAGACGTGGCAATTAACCCCATTGCCGTACTGAAAGCCGAGCGCTCTGGGACCGCCTGTTCAACCGGCCCACTCGGTTCATCAGGGGGCAAAGCCACCGCAAGAATTTCAAACAAACCATCTTGCGTTGTAATTCGGTAATTAGCATTACCAAGCCCCACCACCCGTATCGCATACCGACCCACTGACTCCCCCCCCGATCGTATCGCCGAAAGGTCAAGCACGTCGCCCGGCACCACGCTACCTTGCGTCAAACCCCAGGTGAAGGCGGGATCGGGCGTTTGAACAAATTTACTTTTATTGTCAGCGCGCACAGTAACCGGACGCGAATCAATGGAAGCGCGATAACCACTTGTCGAGGCGTTCAGTGTGTAGTTCTCTGCCCGTCCATCCGCACCATCGGCCAGGCCCAAGGCAATAATAACGTCGTGAGTCCCCACATTCTTTTCGCTAAAAGCACCTGAGGCATTCAGCAGCAACGACTCCCCTTCCACCACACCTGATAGTTCAGTGTTGGTAAACGTCGCGGTTGTTGTGCCATCGTACGTTTTGTCGTTCACACCAAAGTCATTCAGCGTGACCGTTTTTCTTGTAATGGTTGCACCATGACTGCCCCCCACCAAGGTGTAATTCGACGCTTTCCCCGTGCCATCTTGTAAAGCGAGCGTTCCCGTGCCGGCCAACAGCTGTCGCCCCCCGTTGGCGCTTTGCACATCTTTATTCGCCGCCGACCCTGCGCCCGTTAAAGACAAGGTTTGCCCCGCAACACCATTCACAATGCCGGCATTGGCAAAGTCTTGTGCGGTAAACAGTGTCGTGCCGTCGTAAGCTCGCGTACCCTCCAGGTTAATAACAGCAGGGTTCACGGTCAGCGTACCGCCTGATGCATAGGTAAGCATGTACCCTTGTTGCGTTGAATAAAGACCGGATACCGATAATGTGTAGGGCGTGTCCGACGCATCGGGTGCTGAACTAGAAACCGCACCATAACTTAGCGTACCCAACAACTGATCCCGATCAACCGACGAGGGCCCGGTGAATACCAAACCATCCGCGTCGTTATAAACCTGGGCATCGTATGTTTTAACGGCATCTTTGGCGGAAACTGACAAGGGGGTTAAAAACGCCCGAAGCAGTGGCGCGCTATACGCGTCCTGCGCGTACCAAGTGTTAACAAAATCCCACCCTGCAAAATTTGCCGACTGCTTCATTTGCGCGCTGCTTAAACCGGAAGCACCCGTTACTGTGCCCGACCCGATGCCATTAAGGCCACTCGTTCCCGGCGCCGAGATGTCCCAATAGCTGGCGCTAATCGTTCCACTATTCGAGCCGACAAAGCGACCCGTTGCATTCCTGGACGAGTTATATACCGCAGCAGCGGTATAACTTTGCGCAATTGAGCCTGAGTGCAATCCAACCAGTCCGCCCACAAAGTTTTGCGAGAATGAACTGACAACCTGCCCCGTTGAATAAGCGTTGGAGATGGCACCCGAATTAACGCCTACGAGCCCTCCAAGCCGATTCCCCGCCGAAACATAACCAGAGAAATAACTGCGCGCAATCGAACCTTGATTCCATCCCACCAGGCCGCCGGTAAATGTATTTGCCCGAACATCGCCCGTAGCATAGCTATTGGCAATACTGCCAAGGTTACGCCCCACCAGTGCACCTACTGATTTTTGCTCTTGCCAAACATAATCAACCTTGGCATTAGGCAACCCAACATTTGTAATTTGCGCCGACGACGAGGTCACGCCAAAAAGCCCGGTACCATCGGCCTGAAAAGCCACTCGCAAACTGGAAATCTCATTTCCCAAGCCGTCGAAGCGCCCGGCAAAAGGGCTTGCAGGTGTACCGATCGGTTGAAAAGCGGAACCCGAAAGCGTTGCGCTTGCATCAATATTGGCACCCAATGCGAAATTTCGGCTTAAATTCGCGCCGGCAGCCATACCTTGCAAGGTGTCAGCCCCAGTTGCAATATCGGCAAAACTACCCAACTGGTGAATAACCGTGTAGTTGACAATAGCACCATCCGAGCCCAATTGGGTGCTGTAGTTATCGCCTTCGGGCAAACCAACCGACGCATGAATCGTTAGTTTGGCCGTGTTGCCTGCAGCAACATTACCCTGCCCATACGCCAATGCCAGCTTAGCCTGGTCTGAGCCTTGCATGCGCGCGTTAACATCGATGTTTCGCTCGGCAATAAGCGTTAAGGTATTGGCCGACCAATTGACTTCGTCGTTAATGAAAATGTCGCCGTTGCCACCCGCGGTGCCCTGGAGTGCCGTACTGATGGAAACATTGTTGTTGGCCAGATCAAGCCCAAGTTGCGTGCCGGTAATATTGCCACCGCCAGATGCCACAACATAATCGTTCGGGTCAATTAAATACGTGCCGGTTTGCCCGTTTTCCGCCTGCGTAGTTACTGTACGACCATCAACGGCCTTTACGTTAGCAGCACTAGTCTCGATAAAGCCGCCATCGCCAGCCACGGGTGCGGAGGCGTCCAACGTTCCACCCACCGCAATATGGTCGTTATCCATATCGCCCATTAAGTAGATTTGGCCCTTTTCGCCGGAATGCAACGTTTTGGCCTCGGTGATACCTGTGTGGTTTATCACTGTAGCTGCCAAATTACCCGCTGCCTTGGCCGTTAAATAAACCAAGCCGCCATTAGCCCGAATTACCCCACCCTGTTCAATAAGCGCATTGATTGCGCCCTGATCAACTTGCAGCTTAACCGGCCCACCCAGATCAAGCGTAACCTTTTGCCCGGCGCCCATCAGCACATTACCTTTACGCGCCGTTAATAAGCCCTGGTTGGTAATTCTGGCGGCAATAAGCGCAACCGTGCCGCCTGCGCCGCCA
>NZLH01000095.1 GCA_002694155.1 Pusillimonas sp.
ACTGCGAGCAATGCGGTCGAACGTACCTTCGGGCACCAAACCCAACTTGTCCAGCTTCAACTGACGCGTGGCCACTTTCTGTAGAGACGCGATCATATTGTCGCGCACGCCGCTGCCGGGGCCATGCAAAAATCGCTCAAACCCTTTTATTTCAATGTAGGGGAACAGGGCCTCGCCCATGCGCGTCAACATTAAGTACTTGTAATTCAGCACATTCATGATCTTGCGCGGCATTTTCCATAACAGCTCGCGTGCAATAACTTTAGTTGACGCAGCCACCTCACCAATAGCCGCTGCAACATCGCACGAAGATTTGCCATAACCCACCACCAGTACGTCTTTGTCGCGGGCGTCTTCCAAGTTGTTGAACTCTGACGTTGCACACAAACGCCCGCCAGCTGCCGTAAACTCTTCTACGCCAGAATATGGCGGAATAAAAGGTTCAGAGAAAATGCCGTTAGCAACCACTAAATGTTCAAACTGGTAGTCTGACTCGAGGCCCGAGCGGAGATTGCGGGTTTTAATGTTCCAGCCGTTTTCACCTTCAGGTTCAGCCAGCAACACTTCAGTATTCAAGTGAATCCGTCGATCCAAATCGAAATGCTTTGCAAAAGCAGCCAGATAACGTTGCACCTGCTCGCCGCTGGGCCACTCCGGATACTCGGCAGGCATAGGGAAGTCGGACAGGAAATAAGTATCTTTATTGTTCTGCGTGCGTAGGCCGGGATAACGGCGTGTGGCGCTCCACACGCCCCCAACATCCGGCGCTTTTTCGAAAACAGTTACGTCGTGTCCAAATTGGGTCAGTACTTTAGCAGACGACAGGCCAGCAAAACCGGCACCAATGATTGCGATTTTCATAGATGAACTCCCGGTTTATTCACAAAGACGAGGAATGGCCGGTACAGCCTGTTCGGGCCCCATGGCGCTGTATCCACCATCGATGGCCAGATCAGTTCCGGTAATAAAGGAGGCGTTAGATGAACATAGAAAAACGACCCCCTCGGCTACTTCGGCCGGCTCACCCACCCGTTTCATTAAATGAAATGGTGCAGCTACGCGGTCGGTTTTCTCGCGGTCGCCACCTGTCAGCTCGTCCATAATGCGCGACCAGGTCCACCCGGGTGAAACGGAGTTCACCCGGATACGGTCTTGAGCCAGATCCATTGCCATATTGCGCGTAAGTTGCGCTATGGCTGCCTTGGTCACGGGGTAAAGCCATCGACCTGTTTGCGCAACTTTCGCGCTAATACTGCTGAAGTTGACAATGGCGCCACCGCCGCGCTTGATCATATGTGGGCGGCAGGCCTTCATCATCATGACCGAACCCACCACGTTTACATCGTAGCTTTGGTGCCAGTCGGCCCGGCTTGCCTCAATACCGTCATCAACATAGCTGCATGCCAGGTTCACCAGGAAATCGATGCCGCCAAACTGGGTTACAGCACTTTGAACACAAGCTGCTATTTGGTCATCATCAGAAAGATCTGTTTTTACGAACAGAGCCCGCGTACTTAGTTGTGCTGCAACACGTTTGCCGCCTTCCTCATCAATATCGGCAATTACAACAGCAGCGCCACGATCGTGGAACGCTTTCGCTACGGCAGCACCAATAAGCGTAGCGCCGCCGGTGACAATAGCCACCTTATCCTGCATATCCTGCATGATTTGTCTCCTGTCAGTTTTAAATTAGGTTCTATGTATTTGACAGAAGAATTATGGGAACAGTGCGGCGCAACACACTATCCCTGGGGCGCAAACCTTTATCCCAAAAGTGCAAACGCCCAAGTAAACCCCTACTTGGGCGCACTTATATTCGAACGACTACTTATACCGACAACGGTTGGGCCGGCTATTGCTTGTCAGCGGGCTTAAGAATGCGTGCAGTGGGCATCACCAGCGCATCGCCATCAATAACAACACGCCCCTTTACAGTGCAAATAGTGCTTAACAAAACCCGACGTTTCTCGGGAAACAACTCTTTAACCGTAACTGTGGCATGAACCGTTTCGCCGGGTCGCACAGGGGCTTTGAACTGCAAATTTTGATTCAGATAAATAGTCCCCGGCCCGGGCATACGCCCCGCAATGGCCGCTGAAATAACGCTGGCCGTAAGCATCCCATGCGCAATGCGGCCTTTGAATGGCGTAGTCTGAGCGAACTCTTCGTTCAAATGCACTGCATTGTTGTCGCCCGAAGCTCCGGCAAACAACACGATATCCGCTTCGGTAATGGTTTTTGCAAAAGTGGCAGTATCTCCAATGGAAAGATCTTCAAAGTCATAGCCATTCAGTTCATTCATTTTGTGTCCTTTTTGGAATACACGTGTAAGCGTGAAATTAAGCATACGACGCTCGCGCAGCACTCACAATAAGGTTTAATCCCTGAAAACAACTTAATTTACAGGGTATGCATGCGTTGACACGCCCCCCCATCCCCTGGAAAATGCCCCAAAACTTCAAGGAAAGCGCGTGAAACTGCAAACTGAGAGGACAATCAACCAGATGGCCGAAATCCGTGTATCTTGCAGAAATCGCTTGTTGCTCTGGCTTTTCTCCGTGCCAAGCTTCCTTGTATGCTTACTGTTCTGGTCGAATATCAGCATAGCGAACGCGGCCAATACACCCGTTCAGACAGATCAATTAAAAGCTGTTTCGGAAACTTTTTTTGACGAGCGCAAATTAGCGTCATTGCTGGTGCAGGTACGCATTGACGGCGAAAATGTGTTTTCGCACGCTCAAGGCCAAGCCATGCCCAATGTACCGGCAACGGCCGAAGGCCACTTTCGCAATGGCGCGGTTGCCATTGCCTATATGGCGGCAACATTGCTAAGGCTGGCCGAGGAAGACATTGTCGAGCTGGATGCGCCCATTATTAAGTGGCTTCCCCATCTACCCTACGCCGACAAGGTCACTCCACGCATGTTGGCGAACATGACATCGGGCTACCCCGACTACGTTGCCGATGCGGGTTTTATCGAAGGCTTCTACAACGACCCGTTCCGTAACTGGACAAATAAACAAAGAATCAAAATCAGTACAGATGCCACACGGGTTTTCGAACCTGGCAATAACTGGGACTACTCGCACGCCGGCTACGTTATCCTGGCCGAAGTGATGGAAGCAGCTACTAACAAACCCCTGAAGCAGCTCATTCAAGAATACATTCTTGAGCCAATGGCGCTTAAGCAAACACGCTCTATCGACACCCCTTATATTCCGGACCCCGTTATACACGCTTACAGTGCAGAACGCGGCATTTATGAAGACGCCACTTTCTGGAACCCTTCATGGACTCTGCCCCAGGGTGCCGTTCAAGTCACCACTATTGGCGAGATGGCACGTAGCTTCGATACGTTGGTTGGGAAAACAGGTTTCTTAAGCGAAAGCATGCGCCAGCAAATGATTGCACCAGACCTGGTTGGGTTTGGCTCCCCCCTTAAGGGCTGCCGTTCCTGCCACACAATGAGCCGCAACTTTTATTACGGGCTCGGTGTATTTATGTCGCGCGACTGGATATTTCAATCGCCACTGTTTGGGGGTTATTCGTCTATGGTTGCAACCTTACCCGCCGACCGCTCGCCCACGGGTGAACGCATTACTATCGCGGTTGCCACCACAGCTCGTGAAGACGCATTCCCCGACTGGACGGAAGATTTACAGAACCTGGCTGACACACTCACCCGACTGATTGCGGTGGAAATTGTTCCAGACAATGGGCTGGCCCCTTCCCGGCATGGGTCTGACTAAACGTAAGATCATTACTCAGTGATGTTGTCATGACACTCCCCAAAAGCGCACCTGCGGCATCTATGCCAAGAAGAATATTGGCCAATAGCTGGCCAATAACACTAGGGTTATTTTTGGCTTTTGGCTCAACAAGCACGGCTGTAGCCCAAACCAACGCGGCACTCGATCGCACACTGGCAAACCAGGCCGAACTGTTACGCAGGGTTAAACCTGTTCCCAAACAAGGCCAAATCGATATCACCATTGTTGATGAGCGCCAGCTAATACCGGAAGACGAAGCCGAAGACATTACTTTTGTGTTGCGAACCTTGTCTGTCGATGGGGCGAGAACAGTTCCACAAGAACAGTTAACTTCAGTCTGGGAAGACAAACTCAATACAACAATTAGCCTGGCTGAACTGTATAGAATCGCAAAAGAAATTGAGGCGATATATAGGCAAAAAGGATATTTTTCTGACGTTATCGTACCCAACCAGAACTTCGACTCGGGCAATATCGTCATTAAACTCTATGAAACAGGGTTAGACGAAATTACCATTGAAAGCGATATTCCTAATATCGATACGCGTCTTGCACCCTACCTTGACCGGCTTCTCGATCTAGCCCCACTTCCTGTCGCAGAGGTTGAGCGCATATTACTGCTTATGAGCGATTTGGGCGGGTTAACCATCGAGGGAACGGCTACACGCCCCGACGCCCCAGGCAAAGGTGGAACGCTGCATCTGCGCATTACCCGCACGCCCATGGCCGCACAGCTAGGTTTGGATAATTTCGGCAGTCGTGAAATAGGCCGGGCAGAACTGACCGCAACGCTTGACTTGAACGACCAGCTGGGGCTGTTTGAAACCACAACCATCGCCGGTGTCACAATTCCAAACGCTCCAAAAGAATTGCGCCTTGTTCAGCTCTCGCAAGACTACCCGCTTGGGACGAACGGTTTGCATGCAGGTTACACGGTTGCTTATGTGGGCTCAAAACCGGGCGGTGCGCTTGAAACACTCAACGTCAACGCACAAACAGTATCGGGCACCCTTTTTGTACGCTACCCCTTTATCCGGCGTATTTCGCATAGCCTGTTTGGCACAGCCGAGCTTAATTTTGAAAATGGCGACTTGCGCGTTGCAGGCAACCATGTGGGGCGAGACCGTATTCGTTGGGCAACGGCCGGCTTAAGTTACGACCAGGAACTAGAGCGCGGTTTTATTAACATACAAGGTACATTGAATATTGGTTTAAGCAATTTGGGTTACACAACTTCCAGCGACCCCCTTAGTGCGCGTATCGGTGTGCCCGACCATTACCGTTTCACTCAGTTGAACGCATTACTGCAGCACGCGCTATGGGATGGCGGCGCCTTAACACTGCAAGGAAAATTGCAATATGCGCCCGACCCTTTGCCACCTACGCTTCGACTTGACCTGGGCGGCTCGCAATTCGGCCGTGGTTTCGACAACGGCACAGCTCAAGGGGATAGCGGGGTTGCCGTTTCATTAGAACTGAACCAGACGTTCAGTACGAAGTTGCCGCACATTACCGACACTTCGGCGTTCACCTTTGTAGACTACGGATATGTGCGCAACCATGATGTTGGGGTTGATTACCGAACGCAGGCGCTTGGGTCAGCAGGCGTTGGGGTACGCGCCCGCATCAATAAGAATATTCAGGGGCAAGTCTACGTGTCAACGCCATGGAAGGAAGACCACGATTTCAGTGAAACTGGCACGCGTGTCATGTTCCGAATTGCGGCTTCATTCTAGTTCGTACGATCGCGAGGCTTATAGGGCATTCGGCATTACCCGATTTCGACCCGCCCGTTTTGCCTCGTACAACATGGCATCTGCCTGATTAACAGCATCATCAGCACTGGCGTGGTCTGGCTTAGCAACCGCCACGCCCGCACTAATTGAAACCTGCCCTATTGGTTCGATGTAGGCTGAAGATACACTGGCCCGAATTTTTTCAGCAACTAGTAAGGCCTCGCTTAACTGCGTTAAAGGTAAAACTGCCACAAACTCTTCACCGCCCATACGCCCTACAAAATCGTTTTCCCTAACGCTCTGTGCAAGAATGCGGCTGACATGCTGAAGCACCTTATCGCCCGTTGCGTGGCCATGCGTATCATTCACTTTTTTGAAATGGTCGATATCAAGCATAACCACCGAATAAGACTCATGGCCACGCTTCATATTATGGAATTCATGCGCAAGAAATTCATTAGCTGACAAGCGGTTGGGTAGACCCGTTAACGCGTCATTACGAGCCTGTGCCGCTAATTTGGTATTTGCCTCAGCCAGTTCCTGGGTTCTTTTTTCGACCTTATTCTCCAATTCGCGCGCGGCAGCTTCAAGCTCATGCTGATTCCGTAATAAACGCGTTGCCATTTCCTGCAGTGCCTGATTAAGCGAACGCATTTCTGCTGTGTGCAAAGTCAGGTCAAACTTGGCCGATTTACCCTCTGCAATAGCCTGCGCAATATGGGTAAGCTGCTGAATAGGTCGACCTAACTGTCTGCTTAGCAACCAGGCCAAAATCAGGAATAAAACCAGGCCCACACCAAACACTGCCAAAATAGCCCGTTGCAATCCCCTTGCATGCGCCAACACTTTGTCCTCGGGTTGCCGCACCAAAACCTTCCAGTTCAACGGTATTGTGGAGTCGGGACTATTAACCGCCACTGCCGATGTAAGATAGCGCTCTTGGCTACCCCAAGAGGCATAATGCGCCGCATCTCCTTCATTCACCACAGGCACTGAAAGCGACCTGTTCTGCCTAGGAACATCGGGAAAAATAACTTCGTTATTGCCATTTACGATAAAAAACTCAACATGCTCTTCACTCGCATCCTGAGGCGTAATTAAATTAAGTAAATCTTCAGACCAACCCCAATGCGCGTGGACTCCCAACACGCCCCGCGGCTGCCCTTGGGCATTTTCTACCTGAACAGCAAAATCAATAAAACGAATGGGGCCGGACTGGTTGGAGGGCGATGGGATGAGCGCGGCAAGCAACTTTGCCTCGTGCAAATCACCCACATAAACACCTTTTTTTGCCTCTTGAAACCAAGGCCGTTGAGCAACGCTTTGACCAACCAGCAGGCCACCCGTAGCAGCCTGAACAGTGCCATTTATATCAGTTAGACCAATCCAGGAATAGTACGAATATGACTGCTGTAAACGCTCTAAACTTGCGCGAAACTCGGGGCTGGTGAAATTGGCATTTACGTACAACGGACTGCGCGCCAATAACTCTACTTCCCGACTACGTTCACGCAGGTTCTCTGAAATAGCAATTGCTGCCGTGTTCGCCAAATGGTAAAGAATCTGGCCACGATCTTCGACTTGTTGCTGAGTATACGCAACGGTTACGTACAAAAACATGGGCACACCTAACAGGGCAACCAAGCCCACCATGGTGGTAACCAGTAAATTACGAAAGCTTCGCGTAACCCAATTCATATTCCCTTGTTCGCTTGCAGCGCAACTGCGCTTATATTTATAGTTTTGTTAGCACATCCAGAAACTGTTGCTGCCCCAAATGTTTACCGCGCTCCCAGGTGTCCACGGCCTGCTCATCTGCGTAATCGGTTACGTACTTGTAAGATAACCAGGGCACGCCGTGTTCGTGTGCCACCGCAGCAATTGCAAATAGCTCCATATCAACCACTTCTATACCCGATTCGTCGAACCAGGGGTCAGGCGCTATTACAAAACTGTCGCCCGTACCGCATGTATATCCGCTGTCAACCGACGACGTATATTCCTGTGGCCTTAAACAGTAAGGCATGTGACCACGTGGTGCCATCGTGGTAATTACATCACGCTGCAGCGCCTTGCGAATGGGTAACAACCCTTGCAAGCCGGCCTGCACACTACCCGCAGTGCCAAAATTAACTATTAAAGAAGGCGACGTTTCATGTATCGCTTTCATTGTTGCAATAGTGGCATTCACTTTGCCAATACCTGAATAGTAAATTGCAATATCGCCAGGCAAATGAACCTGCGCCAGCTCTTCCGGCAAAGCAGTAATAATGACGATGCCTTTATGCACGGCTAATTATCCTTATATTGAATAGATGTTTTGCCCTGAACCCTGTCGAAGACGGCAGCGATAATCATGACGCAAAACACCGGTAACAGCCAGGCAAGATCAACGGACGCGCCTGGCAACTGCTTAAACCAACCTGGCGTCAGGAAACCAAGCCCCGCTGCCTCTAGGCCATCGGCAACCCCCATAACGGCGGCTAACGCCATGGTGGGCACAAACACACGTTTAGCCGACACCCATAACGGAGACAACAAACTTAACACCACTAATGTCATGGCTACCGGATAAAGCCCAACCAATACCGGCACTGAAAATGAAATTAAGCGCTCAAGCCCTTGATTCGCTACCACAAGACTGAAAAGACCAAACGAAATAACAATGGTTCGATAGGAAACAGGTAGCAAGCGGCTGAAATACTCGCCGCAGGCAGTCGTTAGACCAATTGCTGTCGTCAGACATGCAAGCGTAATAACAACGGCCAAAAGCATATGCCCGCCCACACCAAAGCTGTATTGCATGTATTCGGCCAAAATGACCGCGCCGGTATCAGCGTTGGGGGCAACGCTGTTACTGGTAGCACCCAAATAAACTAACGACAAATACACCAATGCCAACCCCATAGCGGCGATAACAGCAGCAATAAGGGCGTATCGCGTTTGCAATTTTGGATCATCAACATTACGACCAC
>NZLH01000096.1 GCA_002694155.1 Pusillimonas sp.
CGCGCGTTCCGCTGCTGGATCACCGTGTATATATGTTTGCCCGCCGTTTGCCACACGAATACAAAATTCGTGATGGTCAGGGGAAATGGTTATTAAGAAAGTTGTTGCACCGCTTTGTTCCTCCTGCTTTGGTGGATCGGCCGAAAAAAGGGTTCAGCGTTCCATTGGGCGAATGGTTGCGTGAACCTTTAAAAGAGTGGGCGGCCGCTTTGCTCGATCCGGCTCAGTTAGCGCATGAAGGCTTGTTTGACGCTGACCGTGTTCAACACGAATGGCAACGCCACTTGTCGGGGCGGGAAGACCGCAGTGGGCAACTATGGGGAATCCTTATGGTGCAGGCCTGGTTGGCACACCATCGTGATAAAGGGTTGAGCGGCTTGTAATGAAAATTCTATTTTTTGTCAGTTCGTTGAACGCAGGCGGCGCCGAGCGGGTAGCGGTTACCTTGGCTAACGCTTGGGTGCAGCAAGGCCATCGCGTAACGCTTGTGCCCACGTACGGACGAAAAACAGAAAGCTTTTATGAAATAGGTGCTGGGGTCCGCGTGCAATGGCTTATTGACACTATTGCCGGGTCGGTCATTTATCGGCAGATGCGCTATTTAGGGAAACTGTTGGCGATTAGAACCATGATTCGCCGCAAGCAGCCCGATGTCGTAGTGTCTTTTTTAACCAATGTAAATGTCACAGTGCTGTTGGCCTCAATCGGTATGGTTGTGCCGGTAGTGGTGTGCGAACGGACGAACCCAATGGCCAGTCGTCATAGCCGCGGGCTACTCGATAAACTGCGTCGGCGGCTTTATCCGCGTGCTGGCGCCATCTGTGTGCAAACATTGGCCGCAGCATCGTATTTTCAGACAAAACTTAATAAACATCCGCCTTTGGTAACCATTCCCAATCCTTTGCCGGGTCAGGTGTCTGGCGGTCTACGTGCTTCTTTAAGTGCAGATGCAAGTGGGCGTTATCGCGTTGTGGCTTTAGGGCGTTTGGTCCCCGAAAAACAGTTTTCGCATTTAATACAAGTCTTTGCCGGCCTGGCCGCCCAGTTTCCTGATTGGGACTTGTGGATCTACGGCGACGGCCCAGAGCAGGCTCATCTTCAGTCGTTAATACAGCAGTTTGGTTTAACTCAACGTATCTTTCTTCCCGGCACAACTACCAACCCCTGGGCCGCTTTAAGGGACAGCAGTGTGTTTGCCATGACGTCTTCTGTTGAGGGGTTTCCCAATGTATTGCTTGAAGCAATGGGTTGCGGCTTACCGTGTATTGCCTACGACTGCCCCAGCGGGCCTGCCGAGCTATTGGAAGAGGGTCGCGCTGGTGTACTGGTTCCATTGAACGACGAGCAGGCTTATGCAGGTGCTTTAAGCGCTTTAATGGCTAACCCAGGGCTACGTCGTCAACTGGGTGCGCTTGGCGCACAGGCGGTCGTGCAGCGGTTTAGTTTGCCCGTTGTGTTAGCCCAGTGGAGCGAATTGTTTTCCAAAGTAAGGGGGCGCAATGACTAACCCGCTTAAGTTACATGTGGTGCACATTATTGGCGGGCTTGGGCAGGGCGGGGCTGAAACAGTTATGTACCGCTTGCTAACGCAGTCAGTCTCGCAGTTCAATCACACGGTCATCTCTTTAACCGACATGGGTGTGTTTGGCCCACGTCTTCAACAAGCAAATATTGAAGTCATCAGTTTGGGCATGTCGTCTGGTCGACTTTCTTTGACTGCCCTGGCGGCGCTGTTCCGGTTGTTGAAAACCCTTCGCCCGGATGTTGTGCAAACGTGGATGTACTACGCCGACCTGATAGGTGGCGTGGTGGCACGCTTGGCAGGTATTCGTAATGTTATTTGGGGAATCCGGAATTCGGGTGCGCACCTAGAGCGCACCAGTCGGGCGGTGCGTATCTGCGCCTGGTTAAGTGCGCGACTGTCAGGGGTAATTCCAGCAGCCATTGTGGCCTGCGCCAATGATGCCGCCCAGCGACATCAAACAATGGGTTACACGGCAGCGAAGATGCAAGTCATTCCAAATGGCTATGATATGACGCGATGGTGTCCCGACGCGGCCACGCGAATCAGGTTGCGCGCCCAGTGGGGCATTCCATTAAGTACACCTGTGCTGGGTGCCATCGCGCGCTGGCATCCTTTAAAAGATCACGCTAATTTAATTGCAGCATTTGCGCAAGTGGTTAAGGCCCATCCCAAAGCCCGGCTGGTTTTGGTGGGCGATGGCATGACGTCATCCAATACAGATTTGCACGCTTTGTTGTCGCAACATAGTGTTGTGTCGCACGTATTGTTGTTAGGTCGTCGCGATGATATTCCAGCGGTAATGAACGCATTAGACATCCACGTTCTGTCGAGTTGTGCTGAAGGGTTTCCTAATGTGGTTGCCGAGGCTATGGCTGTAGGCGTTGCCAACGTGGTTACCCACGTTGGCGATGCGGCCGAAATCGTTGATCAGTTTGGTTGGGTTGTGGCGGCGCGCGACCACGATGCGCTTGCGCATGCATTAAACGAAGCAGTTAGCGCAATGGGAACGCCCGCCATGGCGGTACGTTTGCAAAAAGGCCGTGAACGTGTCAAAAGCACGTTCAGTTTGAACACTATGGTTTCGCGCTATGCGGCGCTGTGGGACAAGTTGGCGGGAGGCCGTCGCTTATTGATGGTTGTGAATAATCCTGCATTTGTCGTGTCGCATCGTTTACCTGTTATTCAGGCTGCACGTAAGGCGGGTTACGATGTTCATTTGGCCACAATGGATGGGCCGGCCGTGGCGACTTTGAAAGCACTGGGTTTTGTGCATCATGTTGTACCCATGAGCCGCAGTGGTCGCAATCCACTTAAAGAGCTCTTCACAATTTACGCTTTGTGGCGTTTGTTTCGTCGCGTGCGCCCCGATATTGTTCATACCGTAACCATAAAACCTGTTTTGTATGGTGGTATTGCCGCACGTCTGGCACGCGTGCCGGGCTTTGTCGCGGCAATATCTGGCCTTGGCTTCGTTTTTACTGGCAGTGGTGTAAAGGCACGATTGTTGCGCGATATTGCCACCCGGTTATATCGAATTGCGCTGGGGCATCCCAATAGCCGGATTATTTTTCAGAACCCTGATGATAGCCGCTTGCTGCAAAAGATCGGTGCGGTGCGTGAATCTCAGGTAACAATGATTCGTGGCTCGGGTGTTGATATGCAGGCGTGGCCGTATGAACCGGAACGCGCCGGTCCTCCTGTTGCGCTAATGGTATCGCGACTACTAAAAGATAAAGGCGTTGAAGAGTTCGTGGAAGCGGCCAGATCTTCCAAAAATCATCCATCGGGTTTGCAGTGGAAAATAGCGGGAAGCCTCGATCCAGGCAATCCAGCCAGCTTTTCCCTAGAAACGCTGGCGCAATGGAAAGAAGAGGGGGCGGTGACTTTTCTGGGTGAGTGCGACAACATTGGGCAGCAATATGCACAGGCACATATTGCAGTGTTACCTTCGTACCGAGAAGGGCTTCCCAAGTCGCTGATAGAAGCCGCAGCTTCGGGTCGTGCCGTTGTGACAACCGATGTCCCGGGCTGCCGGGATGCAATAGTGCCGGATGAAACGGGTTTGCTGGTTCCTGTTAAAGACGCCTCGGCGTTGGCGGCAGCGGTACAGCGACTGGCCGACGATAAAGCATTGCGCCAAACCATGGGGCTGGCCGGTCGGCGGCTTGCAGAACAAGTCTTTGATATTCGCGAAGTACAGCGCCGTCATTTAGAAAGTTATGCTGCATTGCTAGCGCGCGAGCCTGCTTACCCACCCAAGCGGATTGAGCCACATTTGCCAGACCAATAGGCAGAAACCTGTTTACGCCTTCAGAAGGGTAGTACTGCGTCAGGGGCCAGCTTCTGTAACGCTTGTCGGAACTCTGATTGAATACGAGTCAATGCTTGTTCGTTGTCGCCTTCAAAGCGCAGTACAACTACGGGCGTTGTATTAGATGCGCGTGCCAAGCCGAAACCATCCGCGTATTCCGCCCGAACGCCGTCAATTTTTATAATGTCGATTGCAGTACTAAATTGGCCTTGCGCTTGCAGTTTTGTAATTAAGGCATGTGGTTCGCCTTCCTGCATGTGCAGTTTCAGTTCTGGAGTCGATACCCCTTTGGGTAACGCTTCCAAGACCTCTGATGGGTTTGGCGATGAAGAAAGAATTTCTAGTAGCCGTGCGCCGGTGTAAAGCCCGTCGTCGAAGCCAAACCAGCGTTCTTTGAAGAATGTATGGCCGCTCATTTCACCGGCTAATGGTGCCCCTGTTTCCTGAAGTTTTGCCTTAATCATCGAGTGGCCCGTTTGCCACATTAGCGGGGTGCCGCCGGCATTGCGTATTGTCTGACCAACATGTCGACTGCATTTCACATCAAAAATAATGGTTGCGCCGGGATTGCGTGAAAGTACGTCGCGCGCATACAAAATGAGTTGTCGGTCGGGCCATATAATTTCGCCCGATTTCGTGACGACACCCAGGCGGTCGGCATCACCATCGAAGGCCAGGCCTAGTTCGCAATCTGTATTTTTTACCGTTTGAATAAGGTCTTGCAGGTTATCTGGGTCGGCCGGGTCGGGATGATGATTGGGAAAGCGGCCGTCTATTTCGCAGAACAGTTCCAGAACCTCGCACCCTAGCGCACGGAACAAAGCCGGCGCTGCGACGCCACCTACCCCGTTGCCACAATCAATGGCGATTTTTATGGGGCGGGCAAGTTTTACATCGCTCACAATGCGATTTATGTAGTCGGTAACCGGTGAGTAAACTTTTGTGCTGGCGCCGGTTGGGGTGGTGCTGGCCTCTGCAACGGCAGCGTTTCCGCCATTTTGCATTAAACGTTTCAACGTTTGTATTTGTTCCCCGAACAGCGTTTTGCCGGCCATCATCATTTTGAAGCCGTTGTAGTTCGACGGGTTATGGCTACCTGTAATGGCTACGCCCGAACCGGTTCCCAGCGTGTGTGCAGCAAAATAAACAAGCGGTGTGGGGACACAGCCTAGATCGACGGTGTTAATGCCGGCATCTGTTAAGCCGTTTTGAAGGGCTTCGCTAAGTGCAGGGCTACTAAGTCGCCCATCGTAGCCAACGACTACAGTATCAACTTCAGCCGCCTTGGCCATTTGGGCTAATGCCGCACCAAGCCCGCGGGCGAAGTCGGGCTGAATTTGGTCGGGTACAGTACCGCGAATATCGTAGGCTTTGAAAACTGCGTCGGAAATAGACATGAGGACGGGATCTGATTAATCGGTGAAAATGTTGTAGTGTATTGTCGCAGGCAATTATGTCATAGGCCCGCGTTATTCAAAAATCAGGAACGTTTTCATGAGTCAGTTAAGTGAATTAGCCACTTTGGTCGGCAAGGCCAACGTCATTACCGGCGACGACGCGCTTGGGTATCTTACTGATTGGCGCGGTCGTTACTCCGGTCAAGCGCTGGCGGTTGTACGGCCAGGCTCAACCGAGGAAGTGGCTGAGCTGGTGAAATGGTGTGTTCGGCATAAAGTCCCAATTGTTCCTCAGGGCGGTAACACCAGTTTGTGCGGCGCGGCTACTCCAGACGGTTCGGGGCAGGCATTGGTGCTCTCGCTGGGCCGTTTAAATAAAATTCGTGAAATCGATACCGCTAACGACACAATGGTTGTCGAGGCAGGCTGTATTTTGCAAACTATTCAGCAAGCCGCACGGGATGTCGATCGCCTGTTTCCATTGTCTTTGGCGGCCGAGGGTAGCTGCACTATTGGTGGCAATTTGGCCTGCAATGCAGGCGGAACCCAAGTGTTGCGTTATGGCAATGCGCGCGATTTGGCGTTGGGGTTGGAAGTTGTGACGGCTGAAGGTGAAATATGGCATGGTTTGCGAGGGCTGCGCAAAGATAACACTGGCTACGATTTGCGTGATCTTTTCATTGGTAGCGAAGGCACGCTGGGCATTATTACGGCCGCGACATTAAAGCTTTTTCCGTTGCCGGTTGCGCAATGTACCGCACTTGTTGGCTTGCAAAGTGTTGAAGCGGCGGTAAGTTTACTGTCTGTGTCTCGTAAAGGGTTTGGCCCTGCTTTAACCGGGTTTGAGCTGATAGCAGGAAATTGTTTGCGTCTGGTGACGCAACATTTCCCTCAGCAAAGAATGCCTTTCGACGGCCCGTCTGCACAGTTGCCTTGGTATGCCTTGTTGGAGCTTTCCGATAGCGAAAGTGCAGACCATGCCCGTGAACGGTTCGAAACGGTTATTGGCCAGTCTATCGAGAGCGAGACAGTAATTGATGCCGTTATCGCAGAAAACATTTCGCAAAGTAAAGCCTTATGGCATTTACGTGAAAGCATTCCGCTGGCAGAAAAAGAGCAAGGAAAAAGTATCAAGCACGATGTGTCTGTGCCTGTTTCCTCTATGGCCGAGTTCGTGCGTGTCACCAACGATGCTATTCAAACCCAGTTTCCGGGCATTGAGCATGTGATATTTGGTCATTTGGGCGATGGTAACTTGCACTACAACATAGCGCGCGGTACCGCATTTTCAGAAGACGAATTACTGGCACAGCAGGATGCTGTTTACGATCTGGTTCACCGCAGTGTCCATCGGTTTCACGGGTCAATTAGCGCAGAACATGGTGTAGGGCAATTGAAGCGTGACCTGTTGGATGATTTTAAAGATCCGGTGGAAATGAAACTGATGCGTATGCTAAAGAGATCGCTTGATCCGCACGGTATTATGAATCCTGGCAAGGTTTTGATAGTGCAAGAAAGTTAATTTTTTGCTTGCTGTAGTCCGCTTTCAGGCGTGCTCTTGTTAGTTTTCACCGCGCCTGGCATTTAGGGCAATAGTAAGTGGCGCGTTGCCCTTGAACTATTTTTTTAATTGGGGTTTGGCAAACCCGGCAGGGCTGTCCTGCGCGGTTGTACACCGCAGCATGGATGTCGAAGTAACTGCCGGGTGTGCCGGTAGCGTTAACGTAGTCTCGCAGGGTACTGCCACCTGAGTGCAACGCGTCTGACAGTGTGCTTAAGATTGCCGCGTGCAGGCGTGTGCAACGTGTCAGTGACAATCGCCCGGCAGCTGTTTTCGGGTTAATGCGTGCGCGAAACAGGGCTTCGGAAGCATAAATATTACCTACGCCAACGACAATATCGCCGGCTAATAGCGCGGTTTTAATTGCCTGTTTTTTGTCTTTGAAGGCTTGGCGCAGCGTTAATGGTGTAAACCCCGGGTCAAAGGGTTCCACGCCCAGGCTGGCAAGAAGTGGATGAGTTTGAACAGGGCCGTTTCGATGGTCGTGCCATAACACCGCACCAAAGCGGCGCGGGTCGTGCAGAAGAAAGCGGGCGTCATCGAATATCCATTCGACATGGTCATGCTTGCGTCTTATTTCATTAATTGGCGCACGTCGAAGCGAGCCCGACATACCCAAATGCACAATCATGGTTCCCGCATTGAACCCAATTAACAAATACTTGCCCCGTCGTTCACACCGTTGCACCACTTGGTTTGTTACGGTTTGGGCAAGATGTTCAGGAATGGGCCAGCGCATTCGTGGTTCATGCACCAACAACGCGCGCAGGACTTTGCCAGGCATCACAGTCGCAATTCCACGACGGGTCGTTTCAACTTCGGGTAATTCAGGCATTGGGCACACTACTAGTTGGAAGGTTTGTGTTATTTTGCCATCATGCGCAAATTGGCTTGGCGCACTTGTGATGGTTGTGTTGAATGAAAATTTCGAATTCTTTGTTGTTCCTTCTATTTGCAGGCTTTTTTCTGCAGGGCGCAGCCCCTGGTGCGAATGCGCAAACGGGTGACCCGTTAACGCCCCCGTCACCAGTCGAATCTGTCGAGCATATTCGCTTGAACCCCGGTTCATTGCCTGCGGTGAATTTAACCGGCGAAATGCTTTATAAGCTTCTTGTGGCAGAATTCGCTGCACAAAGGGGGGAAGTGGGTGTTGCGACAGACCTGTTCTACGAGCTGGCTCGCACGACATCCGACCCGCGTCTTGCGAAGCGGGCGTTTCAATATGCAATGGTGTCACGCAATTTTCCCAAAGCAAACCGCGCTGCGCAGCTGTGGGCTTTAATTGCGCCTAACGATCCCGAGGCGGTGGCCAGCTCTTTGGCGATGTCCGCCTCAAGTGGCGAAACCGAGGGCCTGGCCGACGCGCTTTGGGAGCGTATTGATAAAGCGCAAGACAAAGATGTTGCCATTGGTCAGGCAGCCGCCATCGTAAGCAAATTGAACGATCGGTCTGCAGCCTATGACATTCTGCGGTCAGCTTTAAAAGAACCCGTTCAGGACTTGCCTGTGACCTGGCTGGCTTTGGCTGATACTGCCTGGGCTGCGGGCGACCCTGGCCGCGCGCTGGCAGACGCTGAGCGCGCGCAAGAACTTGACCCGTCGTCTGAACCCGCGGCGCAACGGATTCTGGAATACGGTTTGAAGGTTGACCCCGACGAGGCGATTGCGTCGGCACAACAGTATTTAAAGCGCCATCCTCAGGCCGATGACCTTGGCTTATTATTGGTTAGGCGTTTAACCGAAGCAGGGCGGGTCGATCAGGCCTTAAAGCAGGTGCAGGCTATGCGCGAAACCGCACCGGAAAACTTCGATTTGTTGTACACCGAGGCCGAAGTCAATGCTCGGTCGGAACGATACGAGCAGGCTAAAGCGCTGCTGGAAGAGTATATAGCGGTGCAAATGCAGCGGCGAGAGTCAATTGAGGACAAAGCCAGCAATGCAATTGCCGATGCCTCCGACGCGCGCTTAATGCTTGTTCGTATTGCCGAGCGTCAAGGTAATCTAAGTGAAGCTATCAAGCAGTTAAGTCTGGTTGATGATCCTTCATTGGTCTTTCAGGCACAAATTCACAAAGCGGTATTGTTTGGCCGAATGGGTCAGCTAGACGAAGCACGCAAGGTGATTGATTCTATTGCTGCTCAGAACGACCAGGAACGAACCGTTGTGGCGTTAACGTTGGCATCCATTTACAGAGATGCCGGACGCACAGATTTGGCGGTTGAAACGCTGGAAAAAGCAGATCAGGCCTTGCCTGACACGCCAGAGATCAAGTACGACCTTGGCATGCTGTACGAGCGTCAAGGTAATTACGACGCGTTTGAGCAAATGATGCGCAGGATTATTGAGCTAAGCCCCGACGATGCCAATGCTTATAACTCGCTTGGCTACACGTTTGTCGAGCAGAACAGGCGGCTGGACGAAGCTCAGGCCTTATTGGAAGAGGCGCTTCAGCTGGAGCCTGAAAATCCTTATATCCTCGATAGTGTGGGATGGTACTTTTATCGCACAGGCGACTATGACTCTGCGCTGCAATATTTGCGACGCTCTTTTGAAATTATGCCGGAAGCCGAGGTGGCGGCGCATTTGGGCGAAGTGTTGTGGGTTATGGGCCGCAAGGACGAGGCGCGCGACGTTTGGCGACAGGGTAAAGAAAAAGACGCGAACAATGAAACTCTGGTTGAGACAATGAAGCGGCTTGGGGCAGAGTAAGTATGGAGCAAGTGCGCGCGTGTATGCGTTTTTGGTTTACCGTATCGTTGTTAATATTTTTGGCTGCATGTGCCTCGCCCCCTGCTATTCAAGGCCTTAACGATCAGGCTTTCAGTAGAACTGGGCGGTTTGCGGTAACGGTAACGCAGCCAGGCGAAGCACCACAGGCTGTACAGGGTGGTTTTGCGTGGCGTGATTCGGGCCAGGTTCAGCGTCTGGACTTGGCCAACCCAATGGGCTCGATCTTGGCGCGGGTGGAAATCAGGCCCACCGAGGCTGTATTAACCAGAAGCGACGGTTCCCAACAGGTTGCGCCCGACGCCGATGCACTTTTGTTGCAGGTGGTCGGGGCCAGCATGCCGGTACAGGGGCTTAGGCGTTGGTTGCAGGGCCAAATCGATGCAGATGCCCGCGATATAACCCGAACCAAAGACGGCAAACCGGCGGCTTTTGTTTCCAAGGGTTGGTCGGTAAGGTTATCGCGTTACGACAGCCTTGGGCCTCGTATACTTTTATTAGAGCGAAACGAGGGCGCGCAAGGGGTTCGTGTTCGTCTTGTAGTCGATGGGGCCTGATTGTGGCGGTGCTTTACGATGTGCCGGCACCGGCCAAGCTGAATTTGTTCTTGCACGTTGTTGGGCGTCGGCCTGATGGCTACCATTTGCTTCAGTCGGTCTTTCGCTTTATCGACTTATATGATTATCTTACCTTTGAAATGCGAAGCGATGGCGTTATTGAATGCGAGTCGCCGATTGAAGGGCTTAAGCCAGAAGATGATTTGGTTGTAAAAGCGGCACGGGCGTTGCGGCTGGCAACGGGAGTAAAGGCAGGGGTTCAGATTCACTATCGTAAAACTATCCCTTCGGGCGGTGGTTTGGGCGGTGGGTCAAGTAACGCTGCCAGCACGCTGATCGCCTTGAATCGTTTATGGAATACTGGGCTGTCGCGCGATGAACTGATGCGGTTGGCTTTGCCTTTGGGCGCCGACGTTCCGGTGTTTGTTTTTGGGCAATCTGCTTTTGCCCAGGGTATTGGTGAGGACTTGCAACGCGTTGAATTGGGCGCAGCCAGTTATCTGGTTGTGCAGCCCGGGCAACACGTTGCAACGGGTAGTGTTTTTTCCGATCCTAATTTGACAAGGGATACAAAACCCATCATAATTACGGACTTTGCTGAGTGGCAAACTTTAGTCGGGTTAGCCAACACTGGTGTTCACCACAGCGCAGGGCTTCAGCATGAAGTGCCTGCTCATGGAATGAGCCCGGTTTATGGTCGGAACGACTTGCAGCCCGTTGTTTTTGCGCGGTATCCTATTGTTAAGCAGGCAAATAATTTATTGCTTGCGCTAGGTTTGAAGCCAAGAATGACAGGTTCCGGAGCTTGTTTATTTGTTCAGTTTGTAACAAGTAGCCAGGCTCAGGCATATCAACAAAAAATTGTCGGTAAAATAGCGTGCTATGTGAACGACACTGCAAAGGTAATCAATAACACTTGGGTTTGCTCAGGTTTAAATGAACATCCTTTGTATCACTGGTTAAACAGTTAGGTGGGGAATCGCCAAGTTGGTTAAGGCACTGGATTTTGATTCCAGCATGCGAAGGTTCGAATCCTTCTTCCCCAGCCAGCCTTTTTGTATGAAGCCTATGCAAGGCTTGCACTAAATGCCAAGCTGTTGAGTCGACCCCGAATAGGGCGTACGGGTCAACAGCTTTTCTTATTTAACGCTTCGGAATCTATACCATTCATCATGGCACAAGACAGATTCATGATCTTTACCGGCACAGCCAACCCTCGACTGGCCGTTGACGTTGTCAATCATCTCGATATGTCGCTTGGAAAAATGACTGTGGGTCGTTTCTCCGATGGCGAGGTCATGGTTGAAATCAACGAGAATGTGCGCGGTAAAGATGTCTTCGTGCTGCAGCCAACTTGCGCACCCACGAACGACAACCTTATGGAAATCATGGTAATGGTCGATGCCTTGCGCCGCGCATCAGCGGGGCGCATCACGGCGGCGCTACCTTACTTTGGGTATGCCCGGCAAGATCGTCGTCCACGTTCAGCGCGCGTTTCTATTTCTGCCAAGGTTGTTGCCAACATGTTGCAGGTGGTAGGTGTCGATCGCGTCATGACCATGGATTTGCATGCTGATCAAATCCAGGGTTTCTTCGATATTCCTGTCGACAACGTGTATGCCGGGCCTATTTTGCTGGGCGATATCTGGCGCCGTAATTATAAAGATGTGGTCGTTGTATCGCCCGATATCGGCGGTGTGGTGCGTGCGCGGGCGCTGGCAAAGCAACTGGAAGCCGACCTGGCTATTATCGATAAACGTCGCCCACGTGCCAACGTGTCGGAAGTGATGAATATCATCGGTGAAATTGAAGGTCGTACTTGTATCATTATGGACGATATGGTTGATACAGCCGGTACGCTTTGCAAGGCGGCGCAGGCTTTGAAAGAGCGCGGCGCACTGGGCGTTTACGCATACTGTACCCACCCCGTGTTGTCGGGTCAGGCAGTCGAGCGAATCACAGCGTCAGACCTCGACGAACTGGTCGTAACCGACACCATTCCTTTGTCAGAGTCGGCCAAGGAATGCGACAAAATTCGTCAACTTTCGTGTGCGTCTTTGCTTGGCGAGACCATGTTGCGCATTTCAAATGCCGAATCGGTAAGTTCCCTGTTTGTAGATTGATTTTTTGGCTGCGGGTTGCGCTGGTCGCGGCCGCCCGCAGGTGTTTGCAGCAAATTAGCTGCGGTTTTTTCAAGGCTGTAAGCCTGTTTTGGAGTTATCCATGAAATTTAATGCCACTTTGCGTAGCGTACAAGGTACGAGTGCGAGCCGCCGCCTGCGCCACGCAGGCCGTGTTCCCGCTATTGTGTATGGCGGCAACGAGAAGCCGTTAAACCTTGAGCTGGACCATAACGAAATTTTCCACGCCCTGCGTAAGGAAGAGTTCCACGCTTCTATTCTTGACATGAATGTTGATGGCAAAGAGCAGAAAGTTTTGTTGCGTGCCGTTCAGTGGCACCCATACAAGCAGCTCGTGTTGCACGTCGACTTCCAGCGGGTTGACGCGTCTCATGGTATTACTACC
>NZLH01000097.1 GCA_002694155.1 Pusillimonas sp.
CGCTACCATACACCACAATCGTGGATTCAATATGATTGTCGCGCAAGTAAGATTCCGGCTTAAGCAATTCCAACTGAAGCCGAACCGGACGCAAATCGTCTCCGCGCATAAATTCGGCATCGTGATAAGCCAACCGGTAAGAAGGGCTTTTAAGAATGGCGCGCAACAATTCGGCGCGTTGTTCGGCAGTAAGGGAGTCGCTGGTCATTTCAAGGTCTTTTCAATGCGATCCAGCGTTTCGTATGCCGCAAAAACACGGGCAACACTGGAACGGGGTTCGCGCCCTTCTTGAATGGCGGCAAAAAACTCGCGATCTTGCAGCTCGATTCCGTTCAACGAAACATCAATATCAGACACATCAATTGCGTTGCCTTCGCCGTCTAACAATTCGTCGTAGCGCGCTATATAGGTGCCATTGTCGCAAATGTAACGAAAGAAAGACCCTTGAGGCCCCTGGTTGTTAAACGACAGCGAAAGTGTACACAAGGCCCCTGAAGCCACTTTCATTTGAATAGACATATCCATGGCAATACCCAGTTTGGGATGCAAAGGACCTTGCAGCCCATTTACCTGCTGCGCAACCTGGCCTGTTTGATATTGAAATAAATCGACAGTGTGGCAGGCATGGTGCCACAACAAATGATCTGTCCAGCTTCGAGGCTGGCCTTCGGCATTTACATTGGTGCGCCGAAAGAAATAGGTTTGCACATCTAACTGTTGCAGCACCAACTTGCCATTTTGGATACGCTGATGAAGCCATTGATGGCTGGGGTTGTAACGGCGTGTATGCCCTGCCATGGCCACCAAACCTGTTACCTGCTGTTTCGCAACCAAGGCACGCGCATCGGCCAAGTTATCGGCAATGGGAATTTCCACCTGAACGTGCTTGCCCGCCTGCAGGCAGGCCAGGGCCTGGGCGGCATGCACTTGCGTAGGCCCGCACAAAATCATCGCTTCCAGTTCAGGCAACGCCAGGCAGGCCTCAAGCGAGGGCAACACTTTGGGTATGTTGAACCGTTGCGCAATGGCCTCGAGCCGAGTTGTGTTGCTACCGCCCGTAATACAGGCGACCTCAACCCCGTCGATACGACTAATTGCTTCCAAATGTTTCAAGCCAAAAGCCCCAATTCCGGCAATACCTACCTTCATTTCCACCCTTTTACAACCACATTCGACCCATACAATGCCTTAAGTTTCCTGAAAGGTTGACGTAACCCTGGCAACACATTGCTGTTCAACCAATTGTAAACACTCTTTTTTCGAGTAAACCTATTCATGATGCACAATCTTAAAATCAGCACCCGTTTGATTATCGGGTTTGTCATAATGCTGCTGTTTATTGCCATTGTGGCCGGCGTGGGTATTTGGCGCGTCCAAAGCTCCGATGCCATGGCGCAAGACTTAACCGAAGTCCGCCTGTACAACGAACGCATTATTTCCAAGTGGAACATGCTGACAGCGTTGAACGCCACACGTACACTGGCGAACGCCAAACTTACCGACCCCGGCACCATTGCTGCTTTCGAAAAAGACATGAAAGCCACAAGTGCTGAAATATCCAAATTACAAGCCGCGTTAAAGGAAAGCGTTACCGACCCGCAGGCATTAAAATTATTCGATGTTATTCAAGAACGACGTGCAGAATATGTTGGCAAGCGCAACGCAGCCATAGAAGCGCGTAAACAAGGTAATTTTGCCGAATCGCGCGACTTTTTCGATAACCAGCTTGAAGGGCTGCTGGATCGCTACACGCAAAGCATTCAAAACCTGCTTACATACCAGCAAGACTTAATTAACGAGCGTGCAAACGATTTGCATCAGAACAACAGCCTTGCACTGTCGATTCTTATCGGGCTGGCGATTATCGCATTAATTATAGGCGTTCTCATGGCCGTGGGTATCACCCGATCCATTACGCTACCTTTGCGAAATGCGGTTAACTTCGCTGAAAAAGTGTCATCTCGCGACTTAACCGGCAAAATTTCTATTAAAGGTAAAAACGAAGTTGCTACCTTGCTGGCCGCCCTGCAGCGCATGAACGCCAATCTGCTCGACGTGGTCCTCGAGGTTCGCGGCGGTGCCGACTCTATCGCAACCGCTTCCACCCAAATTGCCGCCGGCAACACCGACCTGTCGTCACGCACAGAACAGCAGGCAAGTTCGCTGGCCGAAACAGCCGCAACCATGGAAGAAATTACCACTACAGTGAAACAAAATGCCGATAACGCAAATCAGGCAAATGGCCTGGCCGAATCGGCAGCCAATGTTGCTACACACAGCGGTAAGGTCGTTTCACAAGTAGTCGATACCATGGGCGCTATTAACGAGTCATCCAAACAAGTGGTTGACATCATCAGCGTCATCGACGGCATTGCCTTCCAAACCAATATCCTGGCATTGAATGCGGCCGTTGAAGCGGCACGCGCCGGTGAGCAGGGCAAAGGCTTTGCGGTTGTGGCCTCGGAAGTGCGTTCGCTGGCACAGCGCAGCGCGCAGGCAGCCAAAGAAATAAAAGACCTCATCGATAAGTCGGTGTCTATTACCGAAGAAGGTAATCGCCTGGTGGCCGAGGCCGGCTCAACAATGGAAGAAACCGTTACCAGCATCAAGCGGGTTACTGACATCATGGGCGAAATTACCGCCGCCAGCCAGGAACAAAGCATTGGTATCGACCAGGTTAACCAGGCTGTGGCCCAAATGGACCAGGTCACCCAACAAAATGCTGCGCTGGTTCAAGAGGCATCGGCTGCATCGGCTAGCCTGCAAGACCAGGCTGCGTCACTGGCCAAACTGGTTGCAACTTTCCGGGTCGAAGCACTAAGTCATCAAGCTATGACAAAAACAATCGATCAAGACGAAGAACCCACAATGGGACATACTCCGCGACTACTGGGAACCTGAAGACAACCTTCGACGTAACCAGCGAAAAACCCCGCCCACAAGCGGGGTTTTTTCATACAGGGCCTGCGCAGGATCCCAGTAATCGTAATGCATACAGACTTTCCCCTGGCTATTGAATTGAATGTGCGTTGCGCCTTGTACAGCCCAATGACGCCGGGCCGGGGCTTTTCCTGTTTGAAAGGAAAAAGTCCAGGTTAAGAAACCGTTTCGTTCATCTGACAAAGCCTGTTCAACTTTAAAAACGGGCTGATGCACCGTGGCAAACATGTGTTCAAAAATACGCCGAATCGCCACAATACCCACCACATCATTAAATGGGTCAGTAAAAGCAGCGTCTTCGGTGTAAACCTCATTCAACCGCGCAAGACTGGCGGGCGCAAGGTTCTCGTAGAACGCCACGACGTTTTTTAGCCCCTGCGAACTCATAACCCAGTTCCCCGACGCACCAGCGCAAAGTACAGCCGGTAAGGTAGCAGGCGCAGAAACTTTAATACCAAGGTGAAACGGCGCGGGAAGTGAATTTCAAAACGACCGCGCGACCACCCCTCAAGAATGGCATTGGCCGCTTGTTCAGGCGTTTGTATTGCAGGCATTGGAAAAGGGTTCTGCGACGTAAGTGGCGTCTCGACAAAACCTGGATGCACAACGGAAACATGAACGCCCGTTGGTTTTAAATCTTGATAAAGCACCTCGGCCAAATGCGTTAGCGCCGCCTTGGTAGGGCCATAGCCCAGGCTTTGCGGCAAGCCCGTAAACCCTGCAACGCTGGACACAAAACAAATATGCCCCGCCCCCTGCGCCCGCATTGGTGGCAATACCGCATGAAGCATATTCAACGCACCCACGTAATTCACCTGCTGGTGCTGCAACATCGTTTCCAAATCGTAATCTTGCGCGCGCAACGCCTTGAAATAGCCTGCACAGTAAAGCACCAGCTCAAGCTCACCCAGCTCTTGTGTAATTCGCGCCATAGCTTGTTCAAAAGTACGCACATCGGTTACATCTAGTGGTACCGCCAACGACCCGGGGTGTTTGCTTACAAACACATCAAGCGCCTGCGCGTTACGGGCCGACACAACCACTTTGGCACCCTGTTCGGCCAACTTTTGGGCCACGGCCAGACCAATACCGCTAGAGGCGCCAACAATCCATACGACACGCCCTTTCCAATTTCGCATCGGCGGGTTCAACGGCATAAGAGCTCCTGTTAGCGTTTATGAAAGGACAGCGTCACTTCACCCAAACGAATACCAAACTTGCTCATTGTTGCGCGGTTCAGCATCACTTTATCGTTCATAAGAAACATCCAGTCATC
>NZLH01000098.1 GCA_002694155.1 Pusillimonas sp.
CATCGGCGCTCGACGCGCGACAGTATCGTGCAATTCCTGTTTCAGTACCTACCGATGAAGAACGAGCACGACCTTATTTATGGCGTTTTTGGCGGCGCTTGCCAAAGCCAGGCCGTATCGCCATTTTCGATCGCTCGTGGTATGGCAGAGTGTTGGTGGAGCGTGTCGAGGCATTAATCAAGCCGCCCCAATGGGAGTCGTCTTATGATGAAATCAACCAATTTGAGCAGCAACTTATCGACAACGGCGCCATCGTTATCAAGTTTTGGCTGGCAATTACAAAAGAAGAGCAGCTGGCACGTTTTCACGCGCGGCAGAAGTCCCCATTCAAATCTTTCAAGATTACACATGAAGATTGGCGAAACAGGCGTAAATGGGATGACTATCAGTTAGCTGTAAATGAAATGCTGGCGCGAACGAACTCGCAGCTAAATCCTTGGTATCTTGTGTCGGCTAACGATAAGCATTATGCAAGAATAAAGGTGTTTGAAACGATACTCGCCCGTTTGGAAAGTGAATTAAAGGTTTAGAAATGCGTGTTACACAGTTTTGTCTGCGCTTTATCATCTGGCTGATACTTTGTGTTGCTTTGCGACCTGTTTGGGCTGATATTGCGCCCCCCAATGCGGGCGAACCTACTTTGGTTACGATTGACCTTAAACTTGAAGATATCAATGACATCAAGTTGGGTTCGGGCACGTTCGATTTAACCGCCCAGTTTGGTATGGCATGGCGTGATCCGCGCCTGGCGTTTGAGCCTGAAGGAGAGCAGGGCGGACCCCGAATTTGGATGGGAGCACGGGCGGAACAGCAATTACAGCGTATATGGCACCCTATCGTTGACGTAAATGGTGAAAAAGGCTTGTCGGTTACGCGCGTGTATTCGCTTGCGATTTGGCCCAACGGGCAGGTAGAGTTACGTGAAAAATTTTCGGCATCGCCGCGTTTTGACGGCGAGTTAAGCTGGTTTCCCTTTGGGCATATTTCGCTTAGCTTAACGCTAACCAGTGCGGCAATGGATCGCCGACAAGTTGAATTTCAGCTGGGCGAGCTTTCACCGAAAGAGGATCTTGCCGCTGTTGACCGTGTTATTCACGGCAACTGGGTACCCGAAGAGGTGAGCTGGTATGTTAGCGAACGCACTCGATCAACCCATTCGGGCCACTTGTACCCTCAAATAGATGTCAATATTCGCGTCGAGCATGACTTTCTTGACGGCGTTCATAAGGTATTGCTGCCATTATTGGTTATTGCGTTGGCGTCGTGGGGTTTGCTGTGGCTTAACTCCACCGTACAGCCCGCCTTTTCTTCGCCTCGTATTGGGGGCACAACAACGTTAATACTCACCACTATTGCCTTAAAGTTTGTACTGGGCCGCGAATTGCCGGTAGTACACTACCTTACTCTTGCCGATGTCTTGTTTAACGTTACGATTGTTATGCTGACAGTCAGTTTGTTGGCGTCTTGCATGGTTGCCGCCGTGTTCACTGAAAAGGGCGCTGATCGGGCTGGCGCATTGAACCGGCGAGTTCGAAGGCTGTATCCCTTTATTTATATTGTTTTGCTTGTTGTGTCTGTTTTGTTGTTTATAGAGTAATGCCAGTGAGTTCTGCAAAGCGGTTCTGGGCAGGGTACTGTCTGGCGATTCTTGGTGCGGTTTTTTTTTCGGCCAAGGGTGTGGTAGTGAAACTAACTTACCTCTACGAGGGGGTTGATGCCGTTACCATCATTGGTTTTCGCATGTTGCTTTCCGGGCCGATATTTCTTGCTGTTGCGGCGTATCAGGCACACAAGGCGCGCAAGGGGCTTATTGCGCGGCTAACGGTGCGTCAGCGCTGGCAAATCGTGTTGCTGGGGTTCATTGGATATTATCTTTCCAGCTTTCTGGCCTTTTTGGGGTTGGAAACGATCTCGGCAGGGCTAGAGCGCGTGGTGTTGTATTTGTCTCCCACATTTGTTCTGCTCATTACCGCCTTCTATTTCAAACGACAAATTGCACCGCGGCAATGGCTGGCGTTAGCACTCTCGTATGCTGGAGTCGTGTTTGTCTTTTTGCACGATTTGTCGTTTTCAGGGCCGGCCGTTATTGCAGGTGTGGGGTTTGTGCTGGCCTCGGCACTTTCTTATTCGGTGTATTTAATTGGTTCAGCCGAAATTATCAAAGTGGTTGGCGCAACCCGCTTGGTGGCTTATGCCATGTCGGTCTCGGCGGCTTTCACAATGGTGCAATTTTTTTGGGTACATTCATGGGAAGGCTTAAGGCAACCTTGGCCGGTTTACGAGTTGTCTTTTATTCATGCAACGCTTAATACGGTTGCGCCTACATTTATGATTATGTGGGCGGTGGCCAGAATTGGCGCACCGTTAACGTCGCAATTGGGCCTGATTGGCCCTGTTTCTGTGTTGTTTATAGCGGCTTGGCTGCTGGGCGAGCCCATTACTGCGTTGCAACTGGTGGGTACGGCCTTTGTATTAACTGGTGTAATTGTGCTGGGCCGTGGTAAACGAAAGTAACGTGTCTGTTTGTTTTACGACCACCATGACAACGGGTTGTGTGTTAACGCTACGCCGACAATATAGAAAAAGATTAACACCGCCACAACAGCAGCAAGCGCGCGGGTCGTGGCTGTTTTGCCTTTCTTTATGGCCACCATCCCAACAGCAATATAGAAAATAACCCCGATAATCTTGGCCAGGACCCACGTTTGATGAAAGCCAATCATGAATGCAAGTGCCAGGCCGCACGCCAGCAAAATGGTGTCAACAACATGCGGTGCAATGCGAACAAAGCGGGTCTGCAACTTTGGAGAGCGCATCACTGACCAGTAGGCGCGCACAATAAAGAACACCAAACTGACAACAGCGGCGGTAACGTGCAGGTGTTTCAGTATCGTATAAGAAAGCATGGTTGTGTCAGGCCGGCAGGTCGTTCGAAACAGACCACTGGCCTTTTCCTTTAAGGTTAAGCTGTTTTGAGTGGTGTCGGACAAGCGTACTACGGTGCCCAACGCTAATTAAGACGGTATCCGGTAAACGTTTTCGGATCAAGCGATACATGGCATCTTCCAGGCCTTCATCCATTGCCGAGGTGGCTTCGTCCAGGAAAGCAACCCGCGGATGGGCCAGTAAAAGGCGCCCGAATGCCAGTCTTTGTTGTTCACCCAGCGACAAAATTCGGCTCCAGTCATTAACTTCGTCTAGCCGGTCAATTAAGTGCCCTAGTTGCACCTGTTCCAGTACATCACGTGCTTGCGGGTCTTGATGCGTAGCCATGGGGGTAACTGTGACGGGAGTGTCGACTTGCTCATCCAGGTTTTGGGGTGCTGAACCCGAGCTAGCTAAAGCTGCGTCTTTTTGTCCTTCGCGGTCAATCAGCACGTCTTCTTTAAGACTTACCATTTGAGGATAATACAACGCCTGCCGCAACGACCCCAAGGGTAAATAGGGTTTTTGCGAAAGGAATAGCAAGTGCTCTTGTGGCCGTTCAACATCCCCGTCGCAGAACGGCCATAAACCGGCAACAGCACGCAGCAAGGTTGTTTTACCTGCCCCAGACGGACCACGAATAAGCAGGGCTTGGCCGGGCGCAAGGCTTAGGTTTAGTGTATCGATTAGTATTTGGTTATTAGGTGTGCGTACGGTTAGATTTCTAATCGTTAGTTGATTGGTATGGTTACTAAGATTAGGGTGTGGCAATTGTTGTGCTTCATCAATTGCCCGGTTGAACCCAGTTAAACGATCAAGCGTGGCACGATACGAAGCAAATTCGTCGTAGGCATTGCGGAAAAAGGACAGGTTGTCTTGAAGCCGGCCAAATGCCTGGGCGGTTTGCATTAGGTCGCCCAGCGTAATTTGTTCTGAGAAAAAGCGTTTGGCCTGAATGATGAATGGGAACACGACGGCCGCTTGCGTAACTGAAAAGTTAAACCCCAAAAACTTTAAAGATCGGTACACAATAGCCCAGGCATTGCTAATAACCTGGGCAAAGCGGCCGCGCAACAAGGTGCCTTCCACTTTTTCACCGGCGTAAAAGGCTATGCTTTCGGCATATTCGCGTAAGCGCACCAGGGCATAACGATAATCGGCGTTAAATCGTTCGTTCAGAAAGTTCAGCATAATAAGCGGCCGGCCTATGCGAATGGCCAGCACCGTGGCCACCAGAACGTAAACGAAAACCAGAAATACCATGGCGCGTGGGATTTCGACGCCAAACAACCCCAGCGGCCCCGACAACCCCCATAAAATAAGCGTAAAGGCAACGGTTGATACAAGCGCGTCAACAACACCCATTGATAACGTTAACGACGATTGCACGAATACAGTAACGTCGTACTGAATCCGCTGGTCGGGGTTGTCAACGCCTTTTTCCAGATGTTGGGTGCGATAGTACGATTGGCCGTCGAGCCAGCGGTTAAGCAATTGGTTATTCAGCCAGGTTCGCCAATGAATCGAAAATGCCTGTTGAATGTAGTAATCGAGTAAGGAACGTAAAACGTGGAGGGTTGCCAGGGCGGCAAATAGCCACATGGCCAGCCAGAAGGCCGCTTCATTTAAGTCTTGTAAAGCGCTGTACATGGTGTTGTACCAGTTGGAAAACAGTACTTGTAAGCGCACGCCCGCCAGCGTCAGGAAAAGAATAAACGCAATGGTTAGAATGGGTTTCCAACTGCGCCGCGGCGAGAAGTACCCACCCGAAAGATGCCAAAATTGACGCCCCCAAACAGTTCGACGTGCCAGGAACCAAACTGTTAAACCAAAACACACTAACGTGACAACATATACTTGCGAAAGCCAGATTGCGCTGTTGATGAGTTCCTGCGTCCAATTCATTCGGTTTGCTCCGACTTGCTACAAAGTTGGCGTTCGATTTTTAACTTGTAAAAAAAGTGGCCATAAAGCGATAATGGCCATCCAGTTTCAACAATTTTTAAAGGGTAGTCATGCCATACGTCACCATTACCACCACTTCAGGCTTGAACAATGTTCAGAAAAAACAGCTGATTGAAAAATCCAGCGATGCCATTGTTCAGGTTTTGGGCTCTGCTTTACCTTCAGTTCGCGTGATGTTACATGAATTGCCGGAAGGTCACTACCTGGATGGCGGCCAGTGGGATGCGCCGGGTATTGTTTTCCATGTCGACATGATTGAAGGGCGCACGGAAGAGCAAAAAGCCGAACTGCTGGCAGCGTTCGGCAAGTTGGCCAACGAAATTACCGGGTACTCTCAAGATCAAATTCACGGCATATTGCGTGACGTTCTGAAAACCAATATTCGTGTCAAAGGCGGGCTTACCGCCAAGCAAGCGGGCCGTTAATAGCGGCCCAGGTTCTCAATGGCATCAACCACCAGGTTGGTGCCCACAGCTAACAGCAGAATATCAGACGCTACCCGCACGTAACGGTGCCCTTCAGGCGGTGGCCCCAAACGGATGCGCAGGTGTCGATCCAGGTCGTAATAAGTAATGTCTGGACCTAAAGGGTATCCTTTGCGCCACTTTTTGGCCTGCCCTGGAGGCATGCAGCCATTGCGTTTCATTGCCAGCCCCGGCGGGCAATGGCCGTAATAATGTTCCTGATAGTAATCACGCGCAAGACGACGATGACGGTCACCAAAGAAAGAGACGTATATGTCTATTCCCGAGTAATGACGGTCGCGGTAGTCGCGTTTTCTGTAGTTGCGGCCACGGTCGTCATGAGGATCATAGTACCGTTTGTAGTGCTTGGCTTGCCGATGTGCGCGTTTGCCATGCTTTGCGCCATCCCAGTGCTTGGCGGAATGGCCTTTGCCGTGAGGCGGTCCTCGATGGTCGGGGCCTTTTGCTATTGCCATCGAGGAAGCGATTGCCAATACTACCGCACTAACTATGGGAGCCGTTTTCGTAAATTGCATAATTGAACCTGTTCTTATTCAAGATGATTCAAGTGTAGGAACTTCAAGCATTTCCTTGCGTTCCGAAGCTTATGCAAATATTACGAATGTTACATGGCGGTACGCATGGCGGTTGAGCGGCTTGCAAAGGCAAGTAAGAACGTGAATGCCAGCGTGGGAAGGGCTGAGCCCAGGCCTGGCGCCCATTGGCCTACACTGTGGTAACACACGATACCCAATATCCAGATAGCCGCCGCAGACCAGTCAATGCGTTTTCCATTATTTGCAATTGCGCCCGAACCAATACCATGACGCCCCAGAATGACCCCATAGAGCGGCACAAAAATGGAACTAAGCATAAGCAAAAAAGGTTCCAAAGTGTGAATGGGTAAAACCGTGGCAAATACCATGCTAACTACCGCCAGGGTCATACCCCAGCGACGTATACTCCACTTGGGAAGCAGGCTGTGGGTAGACACGGAGCCCGAGTAGAGGTCGCCGTAGGCGTTATCAAGCTCGTCGATCATAATCAAGCCCAGCGCCACCAGCCCACCTTGCGCAAGCAGCAAAGCGTTAACCAGCCCGGCGTTAGGTTCTGCAACGCTAACAATGATGACCCCTAGGCTGTAGCACCAAATATTGGCTATTGCATAGCCCAACCAGGTGCCTCCTAGTGCGCCTTTGGTGCTACGGCCGTGTCTTGCGTAGTCGGCCACCAGTGGCAACCAGGAAATGGGCATGGCAATTACCAAATCCATGGCCGAGAAAAGGCCCATTTGTCCGTTACCTGTTCTGTTCCAGACGGCGTCAAGCCCTTGCTCGTTCAATAACACCAGAAACTGCCAGCTTAGCCAAATTAAAGACAAAATAACCAGTGGCAGGGCGAACCGTGCAATGAATTTGCGTACCAACGTAATCATTGAACCTGCTAGCAAGGCCAGCAAAATGGCCCCCCAGAATAGCGTAACAACAATAACGCCGAAAGTGCCTCCCAGCTCTAGCCCAAACGCCTGGCGTGCAATGGCTGTGGTGCCTTCACGCATAATGACCATCTCAAAAGTGGTCCAGCCTAATAACTGCACAATGTTCAGTATGACCGGAAGGCGGGCGAAATGGCTACCATAGGTACGGTGTATTAGTCCGGCGCTGGAGAGTCCGCTGCGACACCCTGTGCGAGCGACCCATGCCAGCAGGCCGGCGCCAATAATTGAACCTAATAAAATTGCGATGACTGCGTCGCGCGTGCCGACAGATGGCACCAGGTAAGCGCCCACTTGCATAACCAGCAGGCCTACGCCAAGGCTAAACCACAACGAGGCATGTTCATGCCAGCCAAAAACACGGTCAGAGTCGGGAACAGGCGTAAGGGCCTGATTGGAAGAAGAGGGTGAATTCATATTGGGCAACTTTCCAAAAATGCAGGGGCGACTGCCCCGCCAAGAAAGTTGCACGAATGCCAATCAGGACGAAGGTCGCTTTCCTGCGCGAGGATGATCTCAACAGGTTCTAAGGGACTCTCTCAGCCGCCTACGGTAAATGACCGGGCGACACCCCTAGCGATAACGTGGCAAATTGTACCGGTTTCAGAAAAAAAAGATAGTGGGTTCTGAAAAGGTTTTAAACGTGTTTGATGATGTTGAAGCTAAGTCGGTTTTGCTTGTCGCGCGAGACATCGTAGCTAAG
>NZLH01000099.1 GCA_002694155.1 Pusillimonas sp.
GCAAACGCCTGATAATGGCATGCTGGCGCGCCATACGCTGAACACCAAGCGCCAGTGTGACCGTCATAATAGCGGGCAGCCCCTCGGGAATAGCCGCCGCCACCAATGCCACCACAAGCATAAACATGTTGATCAGGGACTCACCCCGAACAGCTGTGCCGAAGAAAAAAACCAGCGTCGCAACAACAAGAATGACCAATGCCAGAAGGTACGAAAAATGATTAATCTGACGCATCATGGGCGTGCCCACATCGCCTATGGCCGCCAACATCTTGTTAATGTTGCCAAGTTCGGTGTTAGCTCCCGTTGCCACGACCCAGCCCGTCGCCTGGCCATTAACCACTAGCGTGCCGGCATAAGCCATGCCATATCGATCGCCAAGTGAAGCATCCGCCTGCACTGCATCGGCATGTTTTTCCACCGGCACCGACTCACCGGTCAGCGCCGCTTCCTCAACCTTCAGTGTTTTAACTTTAAATAACCGAATATCCGCAGGTACCCGGTCACCAGGATTCAATACAACCAGATCACCGGAAACAAGATTAGCCGCTTCAATTTCGCAACGCCGCCCTTCACGAATGACCGTTGCACGGGGCGACAACATATTGCGAATGGCATCCAGCGCAGACTCTGCTTTGCCTTCTTGAATAAAACCGATAACTGCATTTACAACGACTGCGGCAACCAGCACACCTGTATCAATCCAATGCTGAAAAATGGCCGTTACAACTGCGGCCACCAGCATGATATACAGCAAAATATTGTGGAATTGCGCAAAAAATCGCTGAAGCGCACCCCGTTTGTGCGGCGCCGCCAACTGATTTAGCCCAGTCTCTTGCAGCCGCTTGGTGGCCTCTGATTCGGTTAGCCCCTGATCTGAGGTTTTCAAAACCGAACGCGTATCATCGGCCGATAGGGCATGCCAAGTACTGTTGTCAGGCGGGTTACTATCAGGCGCTTTGTTACGGGGCATTGCTTACAACTCCATTAAAACCTTTAACGTCTTGTTAGCCATGACCCACTCTTCGTTCGTAGGGACAACAAGTACAGATACAGCCGAATTATCGGCGCTTATAGTCGAACCGTTTCGCCAATTTTCCTGAGCATTCAACCTTAGCCCCAGCCACTCAAGGTGCGCGCACACACGCGATCGAATTTCTGCACAGTTCTCGCCAATGCCAGCGGTAAACACAAGCGTGTCCAGCCCCCCTAACGCAACGCATAACCCGGCAATACTCTCAGCGGTGCGATAAGCGAAGTAGGCTATGGCCAACTCGGCTTGCGGGGCCGTGCTTGCCAACAGCTCACGCATGTCGGCCATACCCGACAACCCCTTTAGCCCCGACTCGTAGTACAAAACATGCTGGACGTCCTGATGAGACATCCCCTGTTCCATCATCCACAATACGACCCCTGCATCAAGCCGCCCCGGTCGCGTACACATGGGTAAACCATCCAGCGCTGTAAAACCCATTGTTGTGTCAACGCTTCGCCCCCCTTTCAAGGCACAGGCCGACGCACCCGAACCTAAATGCGCTACAACAACCCGCCCATCCGCCAGCGTCGGGCAATGGCGTTTCAAATAGCCGGAAATGTATTCATAAGACAAGCCATGAAACCCGTAACGGCGCACTCCCTGCTGAAAAAAGCGTTCGGGAATGGCGAATCGCTCGGTTATATCGCTATGGCCACGATGAAAGGCGGTATCAAAACAGGCAACCTGAGGCAGGTTAGGCCAACGCTGGGCAATAACATGCACCGGGTGCAGGTTATTTAGCTGATGCAAAGGGGCCAGCGATGCAAGTCCCTCTAACTCGGCAACCACTTCAGGCGTAATCAAAACACTATCGCGGTAGTTAGGACCACCATGCACAATGCGGTGGCCCACTGCATCGGGGTCGCGCTTCAAATTTTGCGCCAACCACACGGAAACAAGTACTTGCGCGGCATCAAGCGAGCCGGCGTCATCGGCTGACAATACGCGGTCGACAAGCCCTGGACGTTCAGAAGTACGAACACGAAAATGCGGCGCGTGTGAACCAATACCTGTTATTTGCCCAGAATAAGCCAAGTCTAGCGACTCTTCGTTACCTTCATAAACACCAAATTTCAAACTGGAACTGCCTGCATTAACAACGAGTAACAAAGGGTTCATGGCGTCTTGTTATTGAGGGTTATCAGGTAGCGGGCAATTGCCTGCCCAAAAGCCAACGTGCGTAGCACACCGCCACAGCACAGGAAGCCAAACGCGTTTGTTCAGAATCGGCGCGGCTGGTAAGAATAATAGGAACCCGGGCGCCCACCACCACACCAGCGGCCAGCGCACCAGAAAGAAAGGTAAGATTTTTGGCCAGCATATTGCCGGCTTCAAGGTCGGGAACCACCAAAATTTGCGCGTAACCCGCCACTTTGGAATGAATACCCTTTACTCGGGCGGCATCGGGACTAATAGCGTTATCAAGTGCCAATGGGCCATCGAGAATGCCACCTTCAATTTGCCCCCGATCGGCCATTTTGCACAATGCAGCCGCATCGATGGTGCTGGGTATTTTGCCGTTAATTTGCTCGATCGCCGAAAGGATAGCCACCTTAGGTTTTCCCAGCCCAAGTGCATGATGCAATTCAATTGCGTTGCGAACAATGTCCGCTTTGGTTTCCAGGCTGGGGAAAATATTAATAGCCGCATCGGTGATGAACAGCAACTCGTTATGCCCGGGCACGTCCATAATAAAAACATGGCTAAGTTTACGGTTCGTACGTAAACCACCTTGCCCTTCCAAAACGGCGTGCATAAGCTCATCAGTGTGCAAGCTGCCTTTCATCAATAAGTTCGCCTGACCCGATTTCACCAACGCCACGGCCTCGTCGGCAGAAGCGTGGCTATGCGGCGTGTCTTGCACTTGAAATGTACTTAGGTCAAGGCCCAGCTCCTTGGCAACTTTTGCCAAACGATGACGCGGCCCGACCAAAATGGGCTCGAAAAGGCCTTTTTGTCTGGCCGCTGCGGCAGCCGATAAAGACACTTCATCACAAGGATGCACGACTGCACAAACAAGCGGTTTGCCCCCGGACATGGCGCGATCTATGAAAACCTGATATCTGGAGGTTGCGGGGGGCATAACAGACCTTTAACGCAGTTACGTTTCTATATCAATACATGTGCTGCCCGCCATTCATGGCTACATTCGCACCCGTCATGAATGCCGCGGGTTCGCTGCACATAAAAGCCACTAAGGCGGCAATTTCCGAGGGTTTGCCCAAACGTCCGAGTGGAATTTGAGGCAGAACTTGCGAATCAAGCACATCTTGCGGCACCTTTGCCACCATGGGCGTATCAAGGTAACCCGGCGACACCGCATTAACGGTTACGCCTTTACGGGCAACCTCCAGCGCCAGCGCTTTGGTAAAGCCAACAATGCCGGCTTTAGCGGCCGAGTAATTTGTTTGGCCATAAGCGCCCTTGCTGCCGTTCACCGACGAAATACTAACAACACGCCCCCAACCCCGTTCAACCATGCCACCGTAAAGCAGGCCCGTCATGTTGAAAACCGAATCGAGATTGGTGCGCAAAACCGCATCCCAGTTTTCTTTGCTCATTTTTCCCAAGGAAGCGTCGCGTGTAATACCTGCGTTATTAACTAAGATATCAATGGCCACACCCTTAGTGGCAAGTACCTCTGCGCATTCGCGACACGAATCGTAATCCGACACATCTACACCTACGGCCTGCATGTTGTAACCTTCTTTACGCACACGTTCAAGCCATGGTTCAGGTTCCTCAAACCCGGGGAAATAAGTAACCCATACCGCGTGCCCGGCGTCGCATAATGCTTTTGCAATCGCCTCACCTAAACACCCCATGCCTCCGGTTACCAGAGCCGTTCTTTTTGGCATAAATAATCCTTACGAAAATAACTCGATTGCTTTCTGTATCACAGCATAAAGTGTTGCCAACAACCCAATGCCCAACAACACCATACCCGGATTGCGGTCGCGCAGCCCGAAACCAATAATAAGCAAAATGACACCAATTACAAAAACAACCAGTACGGTATTGTTATGGAAAAACATGGCCCCCGCCCCCAAGCATGAGTAAGACGTGATAGTAACTGTAAATTATGACAATGGGACAAACTGCAAAGAAAAATCAGAGCACGCCCTGAAACACACGCTGTAAAAATTCGGTTAAACCAACCATTTCACCATTCAACCGAATCGTGTCTTCTTCATAGGTGGCGTCGATTTTAAGCGTTTTGTTATCGTAAAGTGCTAGGCCTGCCCTGCTTAAGCGCCCGGCATAAAGGTCGAACACCATGCGTGCCATTGCCGAAGCCCGCTGTTTTTCTTCATCGCTAAGTTGAATGAAGAGCTCTTCAAAAAAGGCTTTTTCAACCTCTGCACTTAAATTTAACTGCCCCAATACCGCCAGCAACAATTTGTCGGCCGGCGCATCCAGCAGGGCCTGATCTGGTTCGACAAAGTCGGCATCAATTTGAATTCTAGCCTGCCCTTTTGGGTTGTTCCAAATTATCGGCCCCAGTACCAACGCCGGTTGGTTACCCAAAAATTCAAACAAACTGACACGCAGACGACGCGCTTGGTCATCATCTAGTTGCGGCAAACCTTCAGGCGTAGCATCTTCAAGACGAATTGCATCATATTCCTGTACCAGTTTTGTTAACGCCGTCATATTTAATTGGTCGGCTGAAACCTGGGCTACAACAGACCCCAGCGATGCGTCGTCGACCTGGACGGCCTTCGCGCCGTAACTAATTTGCCCGGTTAACAACCCCGACACCTGCGTGGCCTGCAAGTCTATTTGCACTTGACCCAACACAATATCTTGCCCTTCAGGTTCAATCAGGCCTATGCGCTTAACCGTTACCAAGCTGTCAACCGTACGCTCACCACTTTCTGAAATAAGATTCTCGCTTTCAAGCGAAATCGCATCTAACATCATGGCACTGCCATATTCATCGGTCAGCTCGAGCTTGCTAAAGTTGCCCTTGGCGTTATGCGACTGAAAATTATCGCTGAAACCAATGTCAACTTGCCCGCCACTAAAAACCACCTTGCTGCCATTGGCCCTGCTGAAATTAGCTTCACGAAAAACCCATTTGGAAACCCCTTCACCACCAAAGCCGATAAAAGTTTGAATAGCCACCGGAGAGGCGCCGTTCACACTGTTCACCCAGTCCTCGGTAGAGGCCGATTTTTGCAGCTGTGCATCGCTATATGCCAACGCCGGGGCCCAATGCCCCTGCGCAAGCGCCCCCAATGGGAAAGGGCCGTGCTGAAGGGCATCGGCAAAAACATAAGTGGCAACCTGTCCGTGTTCATCTTGCCACTGCATCTCGTACTCGGCTTGCGACATAAAAATGCCGCGATCGTAGCTTCGAATACGAACTTGAACCCCTTGCAAACCGGTTTCCGGCCCCAGCGCTTTCAACACTTGCTCGTTAGCGTGGGCCAACTCTTGCTGAATCAACAATTGGGCTTCGCGCCCCATATACCAAGAGGCTGCCGAATAAAGCCCGGCAATAATCAACAAAAATACCAGCGCGGTTTTGAAGACTTTCATCAAGATCCTTGCGTTGTTTTCAACGACAACCCTTTGGGTAAGGGGAATGCCACATTTTCTTCCACACCAGGTAACGTACGTACTGAAACCGCCCCCAGTTCCTTTAAACGGGCCACCACGTTCTCTACCAGAACTTCGGGCGCCGAGGCGCCGGCGGTCAGCCCAACACGTTGCGTGTTCTCTAGCCATTCAGGCTGGATCATGTCGGGGTCGTCGATAAGATAAGCTCTTGCGCCGCCGCGCTGCGCCACTTCACGCAGCCGGTTCGAATTAGAGCTGTTCACGCTACCTACCACCAGAACGAGGTCACATTCGGGCGCCATAATTTTTACCGCGTCCTGACGATTTTGGGTGGCGTAGCAAATATCGCTTTTCTTTGGCTCGACAATGCCTGGGAAACGCTTGCGCAAAGCCTGCGCCACCTTCGCTGCGTCGTCTACCGACAAGGTCGTTTGGGTTACAAAAGCCAGATTGTCGGGGTTCGATACATCAAGCGCCCATACGTCTTCCGGTGTTTCCACCAAATACATGCCGCCATCGGCCTGCCCTAAAGTTCCTTCAACTTCCGGATGACCACGGTGGCCGATCATGATAATTTCACGCCCGGCCTGTCGCATGCGCGCAACTTCTACGTGAACTTTGGTTACCAGAGGGCACGTTGCATCAAAAACTTGTAAATCCAGCTCTTCAGCTTGCCGACGCACCTGTTTCGACACGCCGTGCGCAGAGAAAACCACAATCGCACCCGCTGGGGCCTGGTCCAGTTCGTCAATAAATATTGCGCCCTTGCGTCGCAAGTCGTTTACCACAAAGCGGTTATGCACAATTTCGTGGCGTACATAAATAGGAGCCCCATGAAGCTTAAGGGCGCGCTCAACAATTTCAATGGCCCGGTCAACCCCCGCGCAGAACCCGCGCGGTTGCGCCAACACGATCTCAGTGGCCGACAAATCCGGCTGTTCAATCATTACATTACCCCCAAAAGCGACACATCCAGGCGCAAATTGGCGCCCGCCAAAGGATGATTGAAATCGAATAAGGCTGCATCGCTACGACTTTCTTTGCACACGCCTGAATACTTTAGCCCTTCCGGAGATGTGAACGTAACAATATCGCCGGGCTCGTATTGCATACCGGGCTCGGAGTGCTGATCGAGCAACTTGCGACCAACCCATTGAATCAATTCAGGATTACGGTCACCGTAAGCTTGCGCGGCAGAAATTTCCGTTGAAAACTCGGCACCTTCAGGCTGACCAATCAGCACCGCTTCCAAACTGGGCGACCATTGCCCCATACCTAATTGAAGCGTAGCGGGATTACCGCCATAAGTGTCGGCAAATACCGAACCCGACGCAGGGCCGGAAATGAGTGTGATGCGATAGTGCAACGTCAGGTAAGAGTCCGGTTGGACAAAAACATTCACTGAATCGGAAGAGGAAGCCAAAATCTGTCACCGTTAAAGATCTTTAATTAATTAGCCTATTTTAGAGCCTGCAATGACACTTCACCTAACCGCCCGTCCGCCCCAACCCGCTATCACGCCTAACCAAGAGCGTCCCAGGGAACGTTTGCTCTCGCATGGCGCACACAGCCTAACCAATGCGGAACTGCTCGCCATCATTTTGCGAACCGGGATCCGTGGTCGCAGTGCTGTTGCGTTGGGCCAACACCTTATTCATCAATTTCATGGCTTACGCGGCTTGCTAAGTGCCGATGCCAACACGCTTCTTGGCGTTACAGGTTTAGGCCAGGCCAAAACCTGTGAGCTACTGGCCATTAACGAACTCAGCCGTCGGGCCTTGCAAGAAGAATTGCAACATGGGCACGCGCTAGACCAACCCGAGCGCGTAAAGCTTTATTGCACCGCTTCTATCGGAAACCGAAAAATAGAGCACTGCATGGCTTTGTATTTGGATAGCCAATTTCGTTTGATTGAAACCGAAGAAGTATCACGCGGAACTTTAACGCAAGCATCGGTTTATCCGCGTGAAATCGTTAAATCGGCATTACGTCATCACGCAGCAGCGCTCATTCTGGCACACAACCATCCGTCGGGCGTCACCGAAGCTAGCCAGGCAGACCTGGCCCTTACGCGACACTTAAAAAACGCACTTGCGCTGGTTGATATCCGTTTGCTGGATCACTTAATTGTGACGCCCACCCAGGCTATCTCATTGGCTGAACAGGGGCAGCTTTAACAACGGTGCACCCTGCACCACACCCATAAGCGCCTTTTCAAGCCCCCGCAACAGGACATTTCTACTTTGCACAGAAGCGAATATTTCTATTTAGCAGAAACAGGAC
>NZLH01000100.1 GCA_002694155.1 Pusillimonas sp.
CCAGCCACTGTGCTGATGCCATCCGCATCAAAACGTTCAATGGCATCTTCCGACAACGGATAACGCACAATCTCGGCGCTCTTCAAAGTGCGCGACAAGAACAGGTCGTATGCCGCACCTTTACCTACTGCAACGGTTACGCCCTCCTGGTCGACATCTTCAATAGTTTTAATAGGCGAGTCGTCACGCACCATATACGTGCCTTCAATTAGCACATAAGGTGCGGTGTAGGCAATGGACTCAGCCCGCTTAGGGTCAATGGCCAGAAAAGCAATGTCCCAGACATCTTCTTGCGCTGTGTCGGCCACTTTACCGGCCGTATCGAATGAAATGAACTCAACCTCCAACCCCACACGCTCAGCCAGGCCGCGCGCCAAGTCTGCCGACACACCTCCAGCCTTCCCTTCAGGCAACCGCTTGGCCAAAACAGGGTTGCCATAGTTAATGGCTGCCCGAATGCGGCCTTTGGGCGCAAGCTCTTGAATGGCGTCAGCATCTGCCTTCCAGTTGGGTTCTTGTTGCATATTATTCAAACTTCGGCTCCTTGCATGAATTAATTTTTTTCATTGTTCCGCTTGTATTGCTTACTAGCGAAAATATTTCTGTTCTTTTAAGCCATTAAGCACGTTATAGGGCTTGCCTTGTTTATCGTAACGGAACACAATTGAAAGAACTAACGATACTTATTCATCGTGGGCATGAATTAAATTCATGCTTAAGTTTGGTTACGCCCGGTGCGTCCCTTGCGCTGCTTGCAGCAACAAGAAACCGGTTGTCACAACCAAAAAACTCTTCGCCCGTTACAGAATGTCCCGCAACCTGCCATCATTAACCAGTTTGCTTGCTTTTGAAGCCGCTGCACGCCATTTAAATTTCACGGCGGCAGGTAAAGAGCTGCACTTAACCCAAACCGCCATAAGCCATCAAATCAAGAACCTGGAAGAACACCTTGCCACGCGTTTATTTGTTCGGCGTAACCGCACTTTAGCGCTTACTACCGCGGGCCAGCAGTATCTTGAATCGGTGCGTGACGCTATCAGTTTGTTGCAATCGGCAACAGCCCGCACCCGAGACGAAAAAGCCACCGAAGTTTTAACCATTCATTGTTTGCCAACCTATGCCATGCAATGTTTAATTCCCCGTCTACCGGAATTTCAGGCCCTGCACCCAAACATCACTTTGCAGGTGTTAACGCATTCCACGTTCGATCAGTTCCGGCAACGCTCTTATGACATTGCTTTCCGCTATGGCACCGGCCAATGGCAGGGGCTAAAAACCGAGCTTCTTCAAAGTGAAGAGATCTTCCCCGTTTGCACGCCCGAACTGGCGCAAGAGATTAACCCCGAAACGCCTCAAGCCGGTTTGGCTCAGCTAGCGCAAATTCGTACTTATTTCTCGTCAACGTACCAAGATGACTGGCCAATATGGCTAGAGGCGGCAGGCTTTGGCCATGTGGATTTCGCGCGAGAGATTATCTTTAACCTGCAAGTAACGTCTTTACATGCCATAGTCAGCGGCGCGGGGGTTGGGTTAGGGCGAACGCCATTAATCAATCGTTATCTAGACACAGGCGCGCTATGCGCCCCCTTCAAGCTACGACTTAAAACAGGTTCGGGATACTACATTGTTAGCCCGGAAGATAAGGCCAGCCAAAGACGCATTCAAGTATTTTGGGAATGGGCGCGCCAAGCTTTAGGTACAACATCAAAATGACAAGTCGCGCTGCACCACCGAGTTCGCTCAATACCTTTGTGCCTGTTTGTTCATTGTTGACACGTCATGCTAAGGCGCACCCTAACAAACCAGCCCTGGTCGACGTCGACAGCGGTCAACGCGTTCAATTCAAAAACCTGCAACTTGCAGTAGAACAAAGTGCAGTAAAGCTACTAAGCAGCGGGCTGCGGGCGGGTGAAAAAGTTTTACTTACTGGCGACAACAGCATTGCCAAAATCATTCTTTGGTTAGCCATTTGGCGTGCCGGCGGCGTTGTCTGCCCACTGGACCCAGGTTTTATTCGGACATCACTTGATACGGTTCTTAGCGCGATAGACCCCACCTTTATTCTGGCGGCCAGCACCACTGACCACGACCTGGACACAAGCACATTACCCGACTCTGTTCGCGTCATTACTTATTGGGATACGCTAGATAATGGGGTGGTCATGCTTGACCCTTCTGCTTCACCTGAAAAGGCATACTTACGCAATAGGCACAGCACCAACCCGCTACCGGCCCCATGCCAACCCTCCGATATCGCGTGTATTGCCTGCACATCGGGCACCACCGGCCAACCAAAAATCGTGGTTTACGACCATAAGGCCATGTGGCTCAACGGCCTGGATTCCATTTACTTGCTTGCGCTTGAACCAAACGACCGCATGCTGGAGTACCGTTCATTTAATTGGTACTCCAGCCAAATCCTTAGCCTTATGCCTTTTTTGCAAACCGGCTTCACATTGCATGTGGCACGGCGCTTTTCATTGCGGCGCTTCGGGCAATGGGTACACACGCATCAACTTACCGTCAGCGTCGGTGTACCCACCATTATCCAATTATTATTGAAAGAGCCCATTGCCCAACACGAAACCCTTTTATCGTCGCTACGCGTAATTACGTCCAGCACGGCACCCCTGGCGGCACAGTATTGGCATGCGTTTGAACATTATTATCAACGGCCACTTATCAACTTGTATGGCAGCACGGAAACAGGGTGGATTAGCGGTAATACACTTAACGAACGCAAACTGGGCAGCGTTGGTCGCGTGCTGAATTCAGTAAAGTTAAGCTTTACAACACAACCGCCCATCCCGGGTGACGCACCCGTTCTTCGGCCCTTTCTGGTAGAAACCGAAAAAATTGCACTGGGTTACCTGAACACCGACGGCACACTGCATTCCTTGCGTGGCAAACCTTTTTTAATGCGCGATGCTGCGCAATTGGATGCCGATGGCTATTTGCATGTTTGGGGACGCACCGACGACTTAATCATAAGAGGCGGCGTGAAAATTTCGCCCGCTGAAATAGAAGCAACAGTGGCAAACCACCCGCACATACAAGACGCCGCAGTCATTGGCCTGCCCGATGCGCTTTATGGCATGCAAATCGTATGCTTTTTCGTCCCGCAACAGCATCACGCCACCCCAACGGTAAACATTGTTCAGCATTGCCGTCTTGCTTTGCCCTTAGAAAAGATCCCGCAACGTTTCATTCCACTTTCGCGACTACCCCGCAACCATCGTGGAAAAATACTTAAGCGACAGCTGTTGGCATTGGCAAAAAACTTTCTAAACAGCTAATCGTCAAACTTACTGCTCACCAGACATGCACTGCCCCAATTGGTACTGGCAATATGCCATGCATTACCAGCCCACCTCAACGCAGTGCTTGGGTTGGGGAACATTTTCTGCTAGAGTGCGCCTAAACATGCACAAAAACTACTTACATATCAATGTGTTAGAAGTTTCTAATATTACAAAAAACGAAACTTTCACATACTCGAAACGCAATGCGTTTTCGCTAACGCACGCTTATATAAGTCTTTTTTTAAAGACATCCATTTTTAGTGATGGTTTTCGATACGAAAACCAAATCAAACGGAGAGAGACAAAAGATGTATTTGAAGAACACCTGGTACGTAGCCTGTACCCCCGACGAAATTGCCGAGAAGCCTTTGGGAAGGCAAATTTGCGGCGAACGCATTGCCTTTTATCGCGGGCAAGACAATAAGGTTTGCGCGGTTGAAGATTTCTGCCCCCATCGCGGTGCCGCCCTATCATTAGGGTTTGTTGAAGGCGGCAACCTGGTATGCGGCTACCATGGCCTGGTAATGGGTTGTGATGGCAAGCCGGTGTCCATGCCAATGCAACGCGTAGGCGGCTTCCCATGCGTTAAAAGTTACCCGGTAGTAGAGCGCAATAACTTTATCTGGGTATGGCCTGGCGACCCCAGTAAGGCGGATGAGTCTTTAGTGCCCTCATTTGAGTGGGAAAACAACCCCGAATGGGCCTATGGTGGTGGCCTGTTTCATGTGAAATGCGACTACCGGCTTATTATCGACAACCTCATGGACTTAACCCATGAAACCTATGTACACACCGACAGCATTGGCCAGGAAGAAATTGACGAGTCGCCAGTGAATACTTCGGTAGACGGCGACAGCGTGGTCACCAGTCGCTACATGGAAGGTATTCAACCCCCGCCATTCTGGCAATTTGCACTGAAACAAAATGGGGCCGACCCCACTGCCGAGGTTGAACGCTGGCAGGAATCACGATTCAGCCCACCCAGCCATGTGCTAATTGATGTTGGTGTTGCACACATGGGCAAAGGCGGTGTTGAGGCGCCACAACAACACAAAGCCCGCTCTATCATCATCGACTTCATTACCCCCGAAACAGAGACAACCACCTGGTATTTCTGGGGTATGGCACGCAACTTCAACCCTCAAGATACTGCCCTTACAGGCAATATTCAAAAAGAACACAAACGTATTTTCCTGCAAGACGTTGACGTTCTGGAAGCACAACAACGTAACCTCGAGGCCAACCCAGGAAGACGCCTGCTGATGCTGAACATTGACTCAGGTGGTGTACAAGCCCGCCGCGTAATCGAGCGGTTGGTTAAACAAGAACAGGAAGAGGGCGCGGCGTCCACAGCCTAATCTTTTTACGCGAACAAGGCGTTTTTAACAAAGGGCAACACTGTCAATAACGTCTAACAGGCCACAAAAAAACCCCCGCGAAAAGCGGGGGCGATACCGGAGGCCTTTACAACAACTAACGCGCAACGCCCAACAAGTGGTTTAACTTTTCGTGGTCGTCACGCAACTCGGCGGCCGTGCCTTCATGCACAACCGTTCCCCGATCCAACACCACAGCCCGCTCTGAAATAGCCAGAATAAGCTGCGGATGCTGTTCCACAATAATCGCACTAAGCCCTTCTTCGCGCGTAACCCGGCGAATGCCCTGGATCACTTCTTCTACCAGAATCGGGGCCAAACCTTCGGTAGGCTCATCCAGTAACAACAACCTTGGGTTTAGCACCAGCGCCCGGCCAATTGCCAGCATTTGCTGCTCGCCGCCCGATAACTGCGTGCCCATGTTTTCTTTACGTTCAGCCAAACGCGGAAACATTTCATACACGCGATCGGGCGTCCACGGACCGGGCCGTTCGATGGCCGTTAAGTTCTCGTGCACTGTTAGCGATTTAAAAATATTGCGCTCTTGCGGTACCCAACCTACGCCAGCTGCGGCCCGTTGATAAGGGTTAAGCTTTTGCAACGGTTTACCCAAAAACTGGATACCGCCTTTGTACTGCTGCGTAACCCCAACAATGGTATTAATAAGTGTCGTTTTACCCGTACCATTACGCCCCAGCAGCGCCAGGGTCTGCCCCTCTTCCATAGACAGGGAAACATCGTGCAATACGACGGCGCCCGCATAACCTGCACTTACACCTTCCATTCTAAGCAGTTCAGCCACCTGCCACCTCCTTCAACAACTCGGCGCCCTGGTCATCTCCGTGCCCAAGATAAACCTCTTTAACACGTGGGTCATTGGCAATGGTTTCCGGATCTGCTTCGGTTAGCAACGCCCCATTCACCAGAACCGTCATGCGGGTAGCAAAGCTGAACACCAAGTCCATATCATGCTCGATAAGCAGAATGGAAACGTCTTTCGGCAAGGCATCGATAATGGCCAGCAAATCCTGGCGTTCACCTTCCGGCACACCCGCCACAGGTTCGTCAAGCAACAACACGCGTGGGTTGCACGCCAAAGCAATGGCGATTTCCAACTGACGACGCTTGCCATAAGGCAGCTCGTGCGTGGGGCGATTCATTACGTCTTTCAGCTTGAACTGCTCAAGCAGCTCGTCACATCGATCCATGACCGCTTTGTTAGAACCCAGCAACTGCCATAACTTACCGCCCAAGCCTTGATGCTCTGACACGGTTAACGCCAACGTTTCAAGCGGTGTCAGATCATCGAACAATTGATTGATCTGAAAAGTGCGTACCATGCCGCGCTTTACCCGCTGATGCACCGGCAAATCAGTTACATCATTACCTTCCAGCAAAATTGTGCCTTCCGTAGGCTCTAGCACACCGGTAAGCAAATTAACAAACGTGGTTTTACCCGCGCCGTTTGGGCCAATTAAGGCATGACGCGCACCTTTGCGCAAATTCAAGGTGACATCATCAATTGCGGTAATACCACCGAAACGTTTAACCAGGCCCGTTGCCGAAAATGCGTATTCTGTTTCAGCCATGTGATTCCCTCCTGAACCAGGTCCAGGGACGCAACAGGCGATCGCGCCCGACGCGCATTAGCACAACCAGGAACAAGCCCACCCAGAACGTCCAGTACTGCGGTGTAATATCGGACAAAATGTGATGCAAGCCACTGAAAACAATAGCGCCAACAAAACCACCATAAAGCCAGGCTGTTCCGCCAATAACCACCATTAGCAGCACGTCGGCCGACTTTTCGAACGAGAACACTTCCAAAGAGGCGAAGTTCATACTTTGGGCCTGCACTGCGCCCGCAACACCCGCAATAGCGCCGGCAATGGTGTAAACCAGAATAATGCGCCGCTCGGCACTGATACCAATAGCCGTGGCACGCAAACGGTTGTCGCGAATAGCTTTTAAGCTAAAGCCAAATGGGGAATGCACAAGGCGACGGCAAATGAACAAGAAAACCAACAACACGGCAAGCGAATAATAAGCCGCCGTAATGCCATCAAACTTGAACTTAAAAATGCCCAGAATAGGTGCCATATCTACCCCTTGCAGACCGTCGGCACCCCCTGTTAACCACGTCATGTAGTTAGCCACTTCGTACAGAATTAACGACACACCCAAGGTCACCATGACCACCGTAAGATGTGTTCCCCGAAGTACAGTTACGCTAAAGATTAAACCCCCAATGCCTGCCACAACCATAGAAACCAGCAGACCCAGAATGGGGTCGGGCGACACGTAAATACAAAACAGCCCGGCAGCGTATGCACCCAAACCAAAGAAAGCGGCATGCCCTAACGACATAATGCCGGTATAACCTAGAATCAAATCAAGCGAGATGGCGTACAACGCCATAATTGCCATTTGATTAATAAGAAATGATTGGCTGGGAAACAGCGCCAGAACCACAAAAGGAACAACCCAAAAAAACGGCTCCCAGATTCTGAAACGCGTGTTGCGTAGCAACGTAGTTTGAACATCACTCATGGCTATTTACCCCCTCTGGTCGCAAACAACCCTTGAGGACGCCACAAGAGTAAGACAATCATTACGATATACACAATGAAAGACCCTAGTTCCGGAATGTAGTACTTGCCTGCCACATCGGCGATACCCAGCAAAAGAGACGCCAGCAATGGACCGGTAAGCGACGAAGTGCCGCCAATAGCCACCACAATCAGGAAATAGATCATGAATTTGAACGGAAAGGTGGGGTCAAGACCAAGCACTTCCGCACCCAGCGCACCACCCAGGCCAGCCAGGCCGGAACCAAACGCAAATGTAGAAAAGAACACCACATTTACATTGATACCCAGACCATCAGCCACACGTTGGTCGTCTACCGAAGCACGCAACCGGCTGCCAAACCGTGTTTTATTCAGAATGTATTGCAACACAAAGGTTAAGACCACGCAGATAGCAATAATAAGAATCCGGTAATGGCCCATGGCCAGAATCTGGTCGCCGATTGCAATTTCACTGCGCCCACGCAACCATTCGGGCAACTGAATAATTTGCTCGCTTGAGCCAATACTGTAATCAACCGCCGTCACGGCAATAAACGCCAGGCCAATTGAAAACAACACTTGATCAAGCGGCGGTTTGTTATACATGGGGCGATACAACGTGCGTTCCAGCACGGCCCCCAACACCGCCGCCACAATAAATGCGATGGGCATGCACCACAGGAAGGGGACATCGTAGTTCCGCATCAGCAGAACCGTGGTGTACCCCCCTGCCATGGCAAAGGCGCCGTGCGCCAGGTTGATGAAATTCATCAACCCAAGCGTCACGGACAAACCAATAGCCAGTACAAACAACAGCATCCCATACGCGACGCCGTCAAAAAGTATGGTCAACATTACTTGGCTTCGCCTACAGCGTTAACGTTTTCAATGACGTCAAACTCAACGTTGTGGTATTCATCGCCCACTTTTTTGACTTCGCGCATGTAAATGTTCTGAATGAAATCGCGATATTCAGGGTCCAACGTAACCGGGCCACGTGGGCTTTCAAAGGAAAGACCTTTCATGGCATCAACCAGCGCCATGCCCTCTGCCTTACCATCGCTCTTCTTCAGCGCTTCGTAAATAAGCTGCATGCCATCGTAGCCGGCAACACCAAAGAAGTTGGCACGACTGGTGGGGTCAAACTTCTTGTAGGTTTCCTTGAACTTGCGATTCAACTCCGAATCATGGTTGTTTGAGTAGTAATCGGAAGTGATTGCACCTAACGCAGCCTCACCACCTTCATTCAGGTTATCGTCATCGGTAATGGCGCCGTGACCAATCAACTTAATGCCGGCTTCGGCCAAACCACGCTGGCCATACTGTTTCATCAAGGCCGCACCGGGGCCGGACGGCAACATGACGAACAATGCTTCAGGTTTTAAATCACGTACACGCTGCAAGAACGGTGCAAAATCGGGGTTGCGCATAGGTACGCGGATTTCTTCAAGAATTTTGCCGCCGCCGGCGATGAAGTATTTTTTGAACGACTCTTCCGATTCGTAACCCGGCGCATAATCGGACACCAGCGTAACGGCTGTTTTAATGTCGTTTTCCACCGCCCACTGAGCAATACCCGAGGTAACCTGCTTAATGGTGCCGCTGGTTCGGGTAATAAAAGGCGAAGCATCGGTAACGGTTTGCGTTTGGGCCGCCATGATCACCATGGGGGTTTCCGACTCGGTGGCAACCGGCGCAACCGCCAACGCGATTGGCGTCAGGCCGAAACCGGCAATGACATCAACGTCGTCGTTCACAATCAGTTCCTGGGCCAGCTTGCGCGAATTAGCAGCAACACCGCCGTCGTCTTTCAGAATGATTTCAACTTTACGCCCGGCAACCGTATCGCCGTGGTGTTCCATATAAGCCTGAGCACCGGCATAGACCTGACGGCCGGTCGAGGCGAAAGCACCCGTCATCGGCACAATCAAGCCAACCTTGAAGGGCTCTTCGGCCGCCCTGACTTGAGGGGCCTGAAAACCAATTGCTGCTACTGCCATTGCGCCAACCAACGTGCGCAGGAAAAAACGCTTTTTCATAGCTATGTCTCCGTTATCGTTTGAATTAAAACTACAACACCTATTTACTACGACACTTCTTGAAAACCCTTTAGCTCCTTTTTGGTTTTCCTAACTCAGCCACAAACTCAGTCGATCTTATCGAGCAAATTCGCGCCCTGATACAACCAATCGACTTCCCATGGAATATCGACATCGCGACTCTTGGCAAGTTCATTACGCAACAGGCGCTCACCTTCACGAGCATGCACAATAGCGCCAAACAGCCGCGCCGTGGTAATAACCCGCGCCGTCCTGTTCAAGCGCTGATCCTGATACTTCATGAACGCTGCGTTCACATTATTAGGTTGCTGCGCCACTTCGTGCGCTATCACCAGTGCGTCTTCCATTGCCATAATGGCACCTTGCGCCAAATACTGAAGCGTGGCGTGCGCCGAATCACCCAGCAACGTCACGTTGCCGTCGGTCCAGTTGGTTGCAGGCTGAACATCGTGCAACAACCAGTTTTTATCCAACGCAAAATATTTCAACATGTCGCGCACTTCGGGCGCGCACTTATCGTAGGCAGCCTTGAATTCTTCCACACCACCGTAATCTGTTTCACCGCGCGCATACGCAGGGCTTTGAAAAGTGGCCACGTTGTTCATAACGGTGCCACCGCGCAAACGGTACTGCACAATGTGGCAACCCGGCCCACCGTACACTACCATTGAATTCAAATAATCTTTATTGGAGATTTCCTCTACTGGCACCAAACCGCGGTACACCACGTAGCCGGTAGAGCGCGGTGTGTCTCCTACAATTCGTGCTCTTGTTTTCGAACGCAAGCCCTCGCAACCAATCATGGCCCGCGCTTGCAAAGTGCGGCCATCACTGCAATTTACTTCTACATAGCCGTCGCGGTTTTCATAACTGTCGACCTCGCCCTCTTCGAACGAAAAGTGCGGCTCACGTCGGCAAGTTTCCACCAGCGCAGCATGCAAATCGCGGCGATGAACAACAAAATACGGATACTTATAACGATCAACAAAACGATCGTTCAATTGAATGCGCGACACTTCTTTCAAATCGATGGCATCGACCAGAATCAACGCATCCGGATAAAACACCTGGGGCTCCAGAATTTCCATAACCCCAAGCTTCTTCAAAATAGCATGCCCGTTGGGCGCAATCTGAATGCCATAGCCAATCTCGCCAATTTCCGGCGCGCGCTCTAGCACTTTCACTGGAAAACCTTTCCGCGCCAGAGCCAAACCGGCACAAAGGCCACCAATGCCACCCCCTGCAACAATAAACGGCAGGTTGTCTGCTGAACTCATAACTACTCCCTTTCACCAGGATGCCGAAATCGAAGAGACGACGGCACCCCTGGGGCACCAAGCCCCATTCAAAACTGAAATATGCTTGTTGAAACTAAAGCCGGTTTTTAGCCGATTTGCTCGCGCCAAAGGTCAAGCGCCTGCTGCGCCGGACGATCGGAGTAACTGAACAACACGGCGTCATCGCCTTCGTCGATCTCGAAGTGATAAGGCAACCACGAGGGGCAGATAAGAACGTCTTTCGGACCAAACTCAAGCACTTTCCCATTCACTACACACCGGCCCGAACCTTCTACAGCAACGTATACGGTTGAGTCGGTAGAGCGATATGGGCGCCCTTTAAACCCTTTAGGCATTAACTGCATAAATTGACCCATGGTTGGCATGGCCCAATCGCCGGTAACCGGGTTGGTGTATTGCAGTTTATGGCCCCAGCACTCGTTCAGCGCACCGAAACGACGCATCGTTTCCAACGCTTCACGTGTGCGCTCGTAGGGGTACCAGAACAACGGCGACGTTTTCGAACGTGCTTTGTACTCTACCGGCTTCATTGTGTTGCCAAACTCGGCCAGGTTAGTGCCCGCTTCGACATTTGTTTCCTGACTGTCCTCAGCGCCTTTTTCCATAAACTGCGCATCGAACAGTTCCACAATGGCCAGATCCAGGCCGTCGAGCCAAACCATGGGCTCATCGGACGGATTGCCGTGATCGTGAAATGTCCAGGACGGTGTAATGACAAAGTCGCCCACGTTCATGGTGACTTTCTCGCCCTGGACGGCAGTGTATGCCCCCGAACCATGCAAAATGAAACGCAATGCCGACTGGGAGTGGCGGTGTGCCGGTGCGACCTCTCCTGGAAGAATCAACTGCAGCCCCGCGTACAAGCTGTTGGTAATACGTGTTTTACCGCGCAATGCCGGGTTCTCGAGAACCAACACACGACGCTCGGCTTCCATGGCTGAAATAAGCCCGCCCGCTTCAAGCAGCCACGGGTAGCTTTTTTCCCATTTCCACACGTGCGGCGCAGCTTGTGTTTGAGGAGTAGGCGTTACGATACTGTGTAACACCTCCCACAAAGGTGTC
>NZLH01000101.1 GCA_002694155.1 Pusillimonas sp.
GGTTGATTTGGCAAGCCGCCATCGAAGCAGACCGGCAGGCAAGTGAGCCGGTGGCAGCAAGCGAAGCATACGACGCCATTGATTCATTCCTACGAAACAATTTGGGCGACGATGATTACGCCCTTTATTCAAGCGCGTTGGATGACGTTTACACAGCCCCACAACCCCAACAACAGGCAAGTGAGCCTGCCATTTATTCTCCACCCGATGAACTCCCGCCGGCAGACGACGAGAACGGACGCTACTACGAAACTACATTGCGTGATGCTGTAAACGAAGCCTACTCAAGCGGATTTAGCGACGGTCGATCACGCGACAACGCCCCACAACCCCAACAAATCCCCGAGGGTTACAGGCTTGTTCCAGAGAAGTTGTCTGCGCGGATATGCGGCAAAGTATTTGCGGAAATATTGAACCACTACCGAGAAAAAGGGCAGTACCCGCCGGTGAATCTCGTTCACCAATGGATTCTCGAAGCCGCACCAGAGCCGAAGGATAAGACATGAAGCGCTACCTTTACACAGCATCCGTAAAAGCTGCATCTGGAACACAGACTTTCTACGTAGACGCTCGCAATAAAGAAGAAGCTGACGCCCGTTTAGCAGATAAAGACACAGACGGCATTTACATGCACGACGTTGAAGTTATAGCTCTTGATGAATTTGAGTTTGAAGGGGAAACCGAGGTTACCGACTTCGGCGATTTTCCAGAGCCGAAGGGGGAGGTATGAGCCTATTCCAATGCGAAAACTGCGGTTGCGTGGAGAATACAGCACTAACCTGTGGCCATATCAAGGCAGAATTCTACACGAAAGAATTTAACTGGAGAACGGCATTAGGCAATAGAGAAATGCGCCTGTGTAGTGCCTGCTCTCCATCAAAATACGCCAATGGTAAGGACGCTAAAAAAGGCGGTAAATGGCATGGTCAATTTAAGCGTGTATTCCTACCAAAAGGTGAGTTCTTCACCAACCGACACGGAAACCTTGAACACAAAGAAACAGGTAGTGAGAACTACCACTTATTTGAGATTGAGAAGCCATGAAACCAGAAGAACTGCTCCCGCTAGAATTTCGCAGCGGCAATGATGTGCCAGTCGAACAGGCAACGATAACCCGAGCGCGGATGATTGAGATTATTGAAGAATGGAACTGCCGCGCACAGCCAGCCGAGCCAATGAAAGATGATCTGCCTGGGATGTGGGAGCACTCAGACCTATCTGGTGGAGCCACTGACTGTGAGCCGGTGAAGGTGCCGAGTGACGAAATCGACATTGAAGATGTGCGCCAGTACCTTGAGTCGTGGGGTTGCCTTGCTCACCCCGGGGTCCGCGCCTTGCTCGCCAAATACGCCAAATGACCCGAATCACTGAAATACTGTCCGTGACGGCCAAAGCGTGGCGGATTGACTCAGAACACTTAGATCAAAAAACTAACTACCCAAAAGGAATAACGATGAAATTTGCAAAGGTATTTGATGTTGGCCAGAACGACCAAATTCTTTTTTGGCTAACAAGCAATGAGAAAGACGAGCCTGAAATCCAGGTCATTACCGATATAGACGGAACCAGGTGCAGGGTGCGCCCCACCTTCGTCGGAGAAGATCGGGAGCATGCCGTTATGATGGCCGCGTCAAACTTTAAGGAAATAACCCAAAGTGACGCAGACGAGTTTTATGAGCAAATGAAAAACCTGGTTCAAGACAGCGAGCCGAAGATAATCCAGTGAGGTGTACCATGTCTCGAATATCCGCTAAGATTGACCCAAATGGCTTGTATCGAATTTCCGATATCAAGCCTTTTTTACCAGTTAGCGAATCATCATGGCGAAAAATGGTTAACGCCGGAACAGCGCCGCAGCCAATCAAGTTAAGTAAGAAATGCACGCTATGGCGCGGCGCTGAGGTGCTTGATTGGTTAAAAAACCCCCTTGGCCCCAGCGCCCAATAATGGGGGCATATATGGGGGCATGTTTTAGTTTCAAACAAAACAGCCCCTTTTATTTTCAATGACTTACATTCTTCTTCCTGTTTCAGTACTGCCTACCAAATCCCCTTTCTTTATTACACCGAAGACACAGCGCACATAAACGCTTGAATCTTTTCCATACTTTTTACGCCGCCAGAAACTTCCACCCCACTGCTTACATCAACTGCGAACGGTTTAACACGTTGAATTGCGGCGCCTACAGTCTGGGCATTCAAACCGCCGGCCAATACCACGGGTCGCGACTCTGCGTTTGTTATTACATCCTTCAATAAATCAAGATCAAAGCGTTTGCCACTGCCGCCATAGCCGTCGCTATAACTGTCAAACAACCAAGCCGCTGCCGAGCGATACTGGCTACACGTTGCCTGCACCGCTTGCGGCGTATCTAAGCCAGGCGCCCCGACCCGAAACGCTTTCATGTAGCGACGCTCGTACTGCTCACACTCTTGCGGGCTTTCATCACCATGAAACTGCAAAATATCGGGCTGCACTTCATCAATAACCTGGTGAACTTCTTCACGCGAAGCATTCACAAAAAGCGCAACCACGCTGACCATTGCCGGGACCAGACGCCTTAGAACCTGTGCCTGCTGGGGGGGGACATAACGGCTACTGGGTGGATAAAAAACCAGGCCCACAGCATCAGCCCCAGCGCTTACAGCAGCATTCACATCATCGGGTCGGGTTAATCCACATATTTTTACGCGTGTACGATAGTTCAGCATTATTGACTCAAAATCACCATTACGAATGAAGTAAGCTTTCGGCTTACTAAACACGCATTTTAACGAGCCCGCTAAAACGCGAATAAAGTCGTCTTCGCGCCGTCGGCAAGTTTGCGTTTGCCATAGATATAACCGCTCTGTTTATTGTTGTTTTCCAAATAGCGACCCACATGTTTCTATTGCCGGACTAAAAAAGCTAGAGTACGCTTCAAAAGTTAAAAATCGGGCCTGCGAACATGGACCTAATTCACGCTGCTTTTCAATATTCCCCAGACATTCTTGTCATTATGCAGGCAGACAGCAGTGGCACAATATTTACGTATACCGATGCTAACGACCAGTTTGAAATTGCCACTGGCATGCATCGCTCGCAACTTATCGGTCGCAAACCGCAAGAGCTGTTTAACCAGCAAGAAGCAAGCCGCTTAATAAACGAATATCAGCGCTGTTTGCAAACCCAAAGCACTGTTGAGTTCGATCAGGTAATCCGCGTTCCAACAGGCGAACGCGACTGGAATATCCGCATTGCTCCTTTGAACAACTCTCGTGACTACTTTCTTATAAGCGCACGCGACAACACATGGTCGCGAGACTTGGTTCAACAATTAGACGCCATTTCAGATTACCTGCCAGGCTTTGTATACCAACTTTATTATCAACCACAAGACCATTGGCAATTTACATTCGTGGGGCGCACAGTTACCCAAATGTTCGGCATTTCGGTCGAAGATGTTCGCAACAATGCCAACCTATTGCTTGACCGCATTCACCCCGATGATCGCGACTGGGTTTTAGGTAGCAGCATAGAGGCCGGTGAAACTTTACTGCCTTGGCATGCACAGTTCAGGATGCGACACACAAATGGCACTACCCTTTGGGTTGAAGCGCGCGACTTGCCACAAAAATTTCCCGACGGTTCCATTACCTGGACAGGCTACGTTAACGACATTACCGACCGCCACAAACTAGAGGAAGAGGTTAAACACCTTGCTTTGCATGATCCTTTAACCGGCCTGGCAAATCGGTGGAGTTTTCTTGACCGGCTTGATACAGCACTATCGCAGTCACGTTTACGTAACCGCGCTTTAGCGTTGTTCTACATTGATTTAGACCACTTTAAACCCGTAAACGATCAGTATGGCCATGCAGTAGGCGACGAACTATTAAAACAAGTCAGTCGGCGTATTTCGCACTTCCTGCGTACCACCGATTTGGCCGGCCGAATAGGCGGCGACGAATTCATGGTTTACCTATTGGAAGATACCCACCCCGAAGCGTGCATGGAAATAGCCTTGCGCATGTGCGAGGCACTACAAAACCCTTTCTGGCTGGGCCCTTACCAGGCTAATATTTCGGCCAGCATTGGTGTAGCGCTGTACCCGGAACACGGCGTTGATGTCCACAGTTTAAGCCACGCGGCCGACAAGGCAATGTATGAAGCCAAAAACAACGGGCGGGGGAAAGCCGTTATGGCAGTATCAAGCCACGCTAACCAAGAAAACCAAAGTGATGCTTGAAATTGTCTTGTGCCGACCTTTGCGGCAAGTTGAATGAATCGGGGTAATCGACTCGGGCAAAATACAGGCCGTCGGGTGCAAAAGTTGGCGGTGCCAAACGGCGATCTTTCTGATTCAAAAGCGTAATAACCGCCTCGGGCGTCATACGACCCAAGCCTACGTATATCAACGTACCCATTAAATTGCGAACCATATGGTGCAAAAACGCATTGGCCTTAAAGGTAAAAACATAATAAGCACCGCATTGCTCAATACGAATCTGCTGCAGGTTACGAACCGGGCTGGCTGCCTGACATTCTGAGGCCCGGAAACTGCTGAAATCATGCTCGCCCATCAACAATGCTGCCGCCTCTTTCATCGGCGCCAAGTTCAACTTATAGAACATCCAACCCACGCGCTGCCGCACCAAGGGGGAACGTACCCGGTCATTGCGAACAACATAAATATAGGTTCGTGCCGTTGCGGAAAAACGGGCGTGAAAATCGTTACTAACGGGTTGAACCCAATTAACCGAAATACTGGGA
>NZLH01000102.1 GCA_002694155.1 Pusillimonas sp.
CCACGCCTTACCACCTATTAATTGCTCATTGAAGGGGTCAGGGTACGAAGCGTTTGTTGCAGAAGCTATTGGCTCGGCCTTACCGGTTAACGCTGAGCCTGCCCGGTCGGTAGCGGAAGCTTGGTCCTCTCGTGGTTTGATTAAAGCGCCCAACACCCTGGCAACCACCACAGCACCGACCAAAAAACCAGCCGCAACCAATAGCAAAGCAGCCGTACCAACATGGGGCACCAGCATCCCCGCAAGCCAAGGCCCAAACAACGCACCCATCGTTCCGCCTACCGCAACCGCACCAAACAAGCGTTCACTTTGTTCAGGTGTGAAACTGTCTACCATGAAAGCCCAAAACAGCATGGTGGCAAACAAATTGAACACGCTGAACCAAACGTAAAAGACCATGCCAGAAGTTTGGCCCACCGCGGTAGGGGTGAATACCAGCAAGCCATAAAACACCAGTAAGCCCGCCGCAAAGAACAAGTATGTGGCGCTTACAAACACACGGCGCCGAAAGCGGCTAACCAACACCCCGAACAAGGGGTTAACCAATAGCGTTAGCAACAACGTACCCAGAAACAGCCAGCGTACCGTTTCAACACCCTGCTCTATACCCAACGCCTCACGGGCGGGTCGTACCACCATCAATGCGGCAAGCACGCAGAAAAAGAAAAGCCCGGCCAGTAAAACCGACCAGGCCTCGTTTCTTTTAACTTGCAGAAAAGTTTGTACGATAACTGTCATTCAGCCTTCTTTGGGTGGCCACTACCCCCGTTTATTCACAAATTCCGTTAAGTCGTTACCGGCCACTCCCCAACATGTCGCGTCCACATGCTCTATTAGGATATTGACGGTCTGCGGCGGCACGTTCATTTCTTCCGTTACCACATCGGTTAAACGTTGAATCAAGCGCTGGCGCATTTCAGGGCTGGTGTTTAAAACGGTACTGATTTTCAAGATAGGCATTATGTCTCCTTGCTTCATTCTGCTGGGTGTCGTGCTTACAATAAGGGCAACATGACTTGAACCCCTATTATGCAAGCATTTGCCTATTTAGAAACAGCCTCTTTTTTAGACTCCCTTGTCAGTCTTTTTGCCGCCTTTGCTCTAGGTGGCGCCATTGGTCTTGAACGGCAGTTCCGTCTTCGTACTGCGGGTTTAAGAACCAATGTGCTGGTTGCGGTAGGTGCTGCATTGTTTGTTGACACCGCCATGCGCTTTCACCAAATACACGGTGGGTCTCCGGGCACCCTGCAGGTTCTGGCCTATGTTGTGTCCGGTGTCGGTTTTCTGGGCGCCGGGGTTATTATGCGTGAACAAGGTAATGTGCGCGGCATTAATACGGCAGCCACGCTATGGGGCTCGGCCGCTGTTGGGTGCGCGGCCGGCGCCGACCTTTTACCCGAAGCCATATTGGGGGCATTGTTTGTTCTGGCTGCCAATACGCTATTACGCCCAGCGGTAGATCGCATCAACCGGCGCCCGTTACATCCCGACGAGGTTGAAGTCACCTATTCAATTCACGTCATTACAAACGAGGCGCAAAGTGACGCCGTGTTGTCGGCTTTGGAAAAAACGCTGAATGCAGTAGGCCTGCCCTTTCGCGATACCGAAATAAAAGCGTTCGGTGATCAGCGCACGGAAATAGAAACAAGTTTATTACCCGTTTCACTACAAGGCACGGAACTGGACACATTAATGGGGAAGATGAAAAAAACATCTGGCGTACAACAAGTTTTCTGGCGCGCTAGCACCACAGTTTAGTCATAGTCGGGCTGCAAAAATCACTTCTTGTAACAAGCGCGATATCGCTACGCTAACGCCAATTACTCCCAGCCACTTAACACTTGCCCGGTTCTTAACGTTTCGCCTACGCCACGATTAACCACTGCGTTCATGCCAAACGTCAACGCCCCGTTCATACACGGGTTGCGCCGGTAATCGCGCAAAATATCGTTCACACGATTAAACACTTCACCCTTACGCGGATCGATATCGGGAATAGCGCAACGCGTGCACGGCTTCACAAAACGAAAAACGATCTCGGAAACCTTAAATGCCGATAAAGCATCTTCAGCATGCGCCGGCCAACCATCAACCACAATATTGGGACGAAACCGGGACACATCAACAGGATCTCGGCCGGCCTGAACCATGCGACTGTTCAACTGGCTAACCGCACCCGCGCTTATTACCAATAAAGGAAAGCCGTCGGCAAAGTATGTACTGGTGCCATCCGCACCCGTCCAGGTCGCGTCGCAGATACGCCGATCGCGCTTGTCGAAACGTACCAGACGGCATGGGGTGTTTAAAAATGTGCTAAGCCATTCCGCGGCATGTTCACCCATGTCCAGCGCCAACACTGAATCGCGCCAAACCTTCACTGTTAAAGAAACGAGCTCGTCTGGTTCATCCACGCCTAAATCTTCCATACCCGGGGCGCAAAGCGTTAGTTTGCCTGCGCCACCCACGTCGTCTATAGCTGGCTGAATTAAAGCCATGCGTGGATGCGCCCGTTGGGTTAAGAAGTGTCCATTTGTATCCACCACCATCCACTCGCGGTCAAACATTAAGCCGGTTGCACACACTGCGGCGTGGCTTGTTCTTACAGCAGCGCATGACTTAACTGGATAAACATACAACGCAGAAATAGCGCCCTCAAGCACTGAATTAACGTTGGACATGGATACGCTTCCTTAAAATTTACTTACTTATTGAACCGATAATGAACCGATTAAATTCAAAATGATCGATACAAACCATGGACAAAAAAAGCAAATAAACCTAAATTGTGAACCATACCCAGTACAAGTGCGCTGGGTTGGTTAGTTCAACACTTGGTTTAGTTCACCAACTTATTGAGCACTACTTAAAAAGCAGTTGCTCAACCACTTTAACGTGTTAAAGGAGTAAATGATGAAACGCTTTCTAATGGGAATGTCTCTTGCCTTTGCCGTGGGTACCGCTTCTGCCGCTGACATTGTAGATACCGCAAAATCCGCGGGTTCATTCAACACCTTGGTAACCGCTGTCGAGGCCGCAGGCCTGGTTGACACCCAGAAAGGGCCTGGTCCGTTTACCGTCTTTGCCCCCACTGATGATGCCTTCGCCAAGATACCAAAAGACCAGCTAGACGCGCTAATTGCAGACAAGGCCGCGCTAACTGGTGTGCTGACTTACCACGTGGTACCCGGTAAAGTCATGGCGGCCGATGTTAAACCCGGTGAAGTAAAAACCGTTCAGGGCAGCCCGCTAACTGTTAGCGTAAGCGACGGCAAAGTAATGGTAGATAACGCAACGGTTGTACAAACCGATATCCAAACCGACAACGGTGTCATTCACGTTATCGACACGGTTGTAATGCCCAAGTAAATTTTCGCCAACCGTGTTGTTTCGCCTAACGCAACACGGCCGGTGAAAACCAGGAAGGCCCGGCAAACAACCGGGCCTTCTTTCTTTCGCGCCACGCTAATATGCCAGCCGGCTACAAACCATGCCGCCGCGCGCACAAAGCCGTCGCCAACATAAGGTTATGCGTATTCCTTACGCAAGATCTCGGCAGCTTTAACCATGGCCTGCAACTTGCCGTCGGCCACTTCGCGGGGCAGATACTTCATGCCGCAGTCGGGCGCCAAAATAACCTGTTCGGGCTTAATGTGCTTAAGCGCTTTGCGAACACGCTCAGCCACCACTTCCGGGGTTTCCACTGTCATGTCGCTTAAATCGAGGCAGCCCACCATAATTTGCTTATTGCCCAGCGTTTCAAGCACCGTGCAATCTAGGTTCGACTGCGCGGTTTCTACAGAAATCTGGTTGCAGGAACATTGATTCAATTCCGGCAGAAAGTCGTATCCTGTTGGGCGCTCGTGGATAACTGCAGCATAACCAAAGCAAATATGCACAGCAGTTTGACCCTCCACACCTTCCAGCGCACGGTTCAAGGCTTCTACACCATATTCACGTGCCTTCTCGGGGCGGGCCTGCATGTAAGGCTCGTCTACCTGAACAATGTCGGCACCGTTGGCAAACAAATCCTTGATTTCTTCGTTCAACGCAGCTGCGTAATCCATGGCCGCCTCTTTCTCGGAGGCGTAAAAGTCATTTTGGGCCTGCTGCAGCATTGTGAACGGCCCCGGCACCGTAATCTTCACTTTACGATCGGTGTTCTTTTTCAGAAACAGCAAATCTTCAACTTCGATTGGCTTTACACGACGAATCTTACCCACAATACGTGGCACCGGGTTCGGGTGACCCGAACGGTCAAGTGCAGTGCCGGGGTTGTCGATATCTACGCCATCCAGCGCGGTGGCAATACGATTCGAATAGCTTTCGCGACGAATTTCACCGTCGGTAATAATGTCCAGCCCGGCACGCTCTTGCGCCCGAATAGCCACAATTGTGGCGTCTTCCATTGCTTCATGCAGATAAGCCTCGGGAATGCGCCAAAGCTCTTTGGCACGCACACGCGGAGGGAAACGGCCAGCCAGTTTTTCACGATCAATCAGCCAGTCGGGCTGCGGGTAACTGCCAACAATAGTGGTGGGGAATAGCATGCTGTCTCCTGTAGGAATCATATCAACCAAATAATCAGTGGTCTGATTTTCGCAGAAAACGCAAAAGTTGTTTAGTCGAGTGAGTTTCTCAAGCGTATTGGCTGTTACCGTGACGACTTTACGCTATTGGTATAACGCAAATACGAGGCCCGAGAATGAAATACGTTATTAGAAGCGCCGTTGTCACCCTCGTTGTATTAACGGCATTACTCGCAATCGCATTAATATTCGGGGCGCCTAAAGAACCGCCCCCTATGCAGCGCATTACCCAACCATTCAAAGAGATTCACGTTGGTAAAGAAAAAAAGCAGTTCGTAGCACGAGACGGTGCACACTTAACGTATTGACACTATGTTGCTCACAGCGTAAACGCAAAAGGAAGCGTCATACTCCTTCACGGCTCGGGCGCAAGCAGCCATAGCATGCACACCTTAGGCAAAACACTTGCGAACGCAAACTACAACACCTATGCACTAAATATGCGAGGGCATGGAGCGTCAAGCCCAAAAGGCGACATTGCTTATATTGGGCAATTAGAAGACGATTTAGTTGACTTCGTTCATACTGTAAATCCAACCGCGCCCTCAACACTGATCGGTTTTTCCTCTGGTGGGGGTTTTGCATTGCGCGTAGCCGGCAGTAAGCACCAAAATTTATTCAGCAATTACCTTTTACTGTCGCCGTTTATTAGCCAAGATGCGCCGACTCAACGGCCCAACAGCGGGGGTTGGGTTGAAATTGGATTATCAAGACACATTGCAATCCTTTTACTTAACTATTTAGGCGTTAATATGTTCAACCACCTTACGGTCATGCAGTTTGCACTTCCCCCTAATGCCCCTGAATACTTAACAAGAGAATACTCGTTCAATTTAGCCCAGAACTATCGACCACAAGCAGATTACCAAGCAACAATTCACGCAGTAAAACAACCCTTAAGCGTCATAGCGGGTTTGGAAGATGAGGCGTTTCACACTGATCGCCTGAAAGATATTTTCCAAAATGACAACCTGGACATACCCGTGACACTGATTGCAGACGTTAATCATGCGGGACTCATACTGAACGAAGATGCGCTTCATACAATTGTTAAAACAGTAAACGAGATGAATGCAAGTTAGCGCAATCAACAACTTACTTAAATTTTGGATAGACATATGGATTTAGGCATTTCAGGCAAAAGCGCATTGGTACTGGGTGGCTCACAAGGCCTTGGATTCGCCTGCGCCCAGGCCCTGGCCGAGGCGGGGGTCAGC
>NZLH01000103.1 GCA_002694155.1 Pusillimonas sp.
CCGGGCTTTTCACGCCAACCGAGGCAGGCGCGACGGGTGCCTTCGGCGCGCTCGTCATTGGCTTAGTTCGCGGGGGACTGACTATTCCTCGCATTATCGAAGCCGTAATGGAGTCGTTGCGAATATCGGCTATGGTTATTGCGCTAATAACTGCGGCAGTTGTATTTGGGCGATTTTTAACACTTACGCGCTTACCCTCAGAGCTGGCAGCCTGGGTCACAGCCCTTCCGGTATCACCCGACCTCATCTTGCTTGCCATTTTATTAATTTACCTTGTTGGCGGGGCTTTTGTTGATGCGCTGGGTTTTCTAGTGGTCACGCTACCCATATTTTTCCCGCTTTCAGCTGCACTGGGCTTCGACCCAATTTGGTTCAGCATGATGCTGGTTATTGTGACCACAATAGGGTCTGTTAGCCCGCCCGTTGGGGTGAACGTGTTTGTGGTCAGTGCGCTTGCACCAGACATAAAAATAGGCGCTATATTTAAAAGTGTTTTCTACTTTTTATTTAGCTTTGTTTTCTGCGTCGCCTTAATATGGCTTTATCCCGACACAGTTCTATTCCTTCCTAGAATGCTGCAATAACAGCCATTTTTATAAGCTCGTTTAGGCTGTTTAACAGGACATCATCACGCATTAACACTGTGTTAAAGATGCCCTGAAATTTGGTGGGCTGTTTCCATAACAGCCTTTACCATTTCTTCCATTTTCTCTGGCGAAACACGTGGGGTGGGGCCACCCACCGCAATGGCGGCGGTGATTTTTCCAGCAAAATCCCGAATAGGTGCCGCTACCACTCGCAAGTGCGCCAGCAACTCCTCGTCATCCATACTCCATCCCCGGCTACGCACCAGTTCAATGTCTTTTTCTAGTGCGTTGATGTCGGTAATGGTTTTGTCGGTACGCCTTTCCAGCGGAGCGCGGGCAACGAAATCATGAAGGTCAGTTTCGTCGAACGCTAAAAAAAGCTTGCCTGCCGCCGTACAATGCAGCGGCGCAAGCGTTCCCACTTCCGATGCTACCCGCATGGGCTGTGGCGTCTCGAACACTGAAAGATACAGAACGTTGTCGCCACTACGAACCGACAATTGCACTGTTTCTTGCGTTTCCTGGGCAAGCCTACTAAGAAAGGGTTGCGCTCTTGAGGCAACCGACATACCACGCAGCTTCTGGCCGGCAAGATTAACAGTGCGCAAGCCAAGCCGATATTTCTTGGTCTCTTCGTTCTGCTCGATAAGCCCGTACTTTTCAAGTGCCTTTAACGCCCTGAAAACGGTCGCCTTGTCGGATCCAAGTATTTCGGTAATCTCTGAAACCCCCACATCGCGGGACTGATCGGCGACACAAAAAAGAATTTCAAGCGCTTTATCAATGGCTGACTGGCGGCTCACTTTCGTCATATAACCCAAGTTCCGTTAAAAATAACTAAGACACGCTTTGTATGTCGGGCGGCGAGGTAATAATTTGGCGCGCAAAAGCTTCAGCAACAGGCGAAAGCGTACTGTTCACTCTGGTTAGTAATTTCAGCTTACGCTGAAATTCTGGCAGAAAAGGAGGCGCCAGCGTCTTGATTCTACCCAGCTCGGCAAGCTCTTGCGTGACCACATTGGGCAACATTGCTACCCCCAACCCGTGAGATACAGCCCGGGCAATTCCTTCATTGCTGCCGAATTCAATTGTTCCCGACGGTACGATATGATTCGCTTGCAATAGACTTTCGGTAACGGTACGTGTTCCCGATCCTCGCTCCCGAACCAGCCATACCGCGCTATTCAATTGGGCCATCGCATCATGCTGATTGGTAGAAAGCTGAAAGCACGCCGGCGCAATTAAATTGAGCTTCTCGGTTAATACGTCTTTAGACAGAATGAGCGGATCTTCCGTTGTACCTTCGATAACAGCCAAGTCTATCCGATACTCCTTCAGATCATGGCATATTGACTCGGTGTTCCCTACAACAACGCGCAACGCAACATCTTCGTGCCCCTCTTTATAGCGCGCTAATAAAGGGGGAAGCCAATAGCTAGCAACGGTTGTGCTGGCGCCAATGGTTAACCTGCCTTTAGAAGCAGACAGGTGTTCTTCCAGGTCGTTAACAGCCAACTGTTCTAGTGCAAATATTTCACGGGCACGGGCGTAAAGCGCACGTCCGCTGTCTGTTAGCCGCAGCTTTCCATTCTTTGTTTGCCCACCCGCAGTTCTTTCAAGCAGGTCTAAGCCCAGTTGGCTTTCCAGTTCACGTACTGCTTTGGAAACAGCGGGCTGACTTACGAAAAGAACTTTGGCGGCTTTGGAAAAACTATTTTCGCGAACGACAGTAAAAAAGATGCGCGTAAGATGCAAATTTAATTTCATAACTAAATCTTATTGCCCCATGAGATATAACCAATAGAAATATCTCTTTCAAAATTATAGACTGTGCGGACATTAAAAACTCTGTTAAAGCCCAGTCAGTGAACGCATCAGCAGCCTGTAAAAAACTAGAAGAATTTTTCTCCGCCGGTTTTGGCGGGCTCATAAGCGGGTTACTGCTCGTCACGCTCCTTGCCCTTCTGGGCCTCTATATCGCCGAAAACACATGGGTACAAAGTATCGGGCTTGGTCCTTTAACGATCGCTATGGTCATTGGGCTATTGGCAGGAAACTCCCTGTTCCCGCCTTACGCTCATCGATTCAACCAAGGCGTTGTTTTTTCGAAGTCGACATTATTAAGACTCGGCATCATTCTTTACGGTTTTCGCGTAAGCGTGCAGCAGATTTACGAGTTGGGCCTTTCGGGAATCGCAATTGGCCTATCTATCGTCGTACTCACGCTAACAATCGCCCTGTTATTGGGTAAGAAACTCTTCAAAATAGACAATGAAACCTGCTTGCTTATTGGTGCAGGCAGTGCAATTTGCGGTGCGGCTGCCATCTTGGCAACCGAGTCCATCACCAAGGCAAAAGCCGAGAAAGTATCTGTCGCTGTGGCGACCGTCGTCATCTTTGGCACCATTTCAATGTTTGCCTATCCCCAATTATTTCCTTACCTGGAAATGAGCCCCAACGAATACGGTATCTATGTTGGGTCGACCGTGCACGAAGTGGCCCAAGTTGTGGCGGCGGCTAACGCGTTAGGCGATCAGGCTACTGAAACCGCCGTGATCGAAAAGATGTTTCGCGTTATGCTGCTTGTTCCCTTCTTATTCCTGTTGCTTATATTGGGAAAGAAAACTGAAGCAAACACGCAGAACTCGGAAATGCGAAAGGTTTCCGTCCCTTGGTTTGCGGTTCTGTTTGTTATGGTGATTGCCATCAACTCCACATGGCCCATTTCCGTTGAGCTCACTGCCACCGTTATTAAAATCGACGATTTCATACTGGCAATGGCCATGACAGCACTGGGCCTAAGCACGAACCTGAAATCGTTGCGCCACGTGGGGCTCAAACCTTTCGGGCTCGCTGCCGTGTTGTTTCTTTTCCTATCCCTTGGTGGTTACCTAATTAACCTTGGCTTTACAAAACTGCTGTGATTCGTTAGCGGTAAATTGAAACAGGGCTCGTTGCCTCAAAAGCCTGGCGCTCATACTGAACCAACTCCAACTGGTTGCCCCAGGGGTCAAGGAAGTACCTGACTTGCAATCCGGCACATGGGCCCTCGTCCATTTGAATAGGGCCACTCATAACACGCACGTCATGCTTCTCAAGGTACTCAACCGCAGCTTCCAGGTTTGCCACTTTGAATGCAATGTGATGCCCGCCCAGATCACAATTCCGAGGTGGTATCGTATTACGTGTGGTAGGACGATCGTACTGAAACAGTTCCAGCATTATCGTTGGGCCGATCTGCAACATCGCAATCGTCAGCCGTGCGTCTGCCACGTTCACGTGCGCCTCGCACCAGTCTCTTCCATCGGGCATAAGCGGCATCTCGCGTGCGTCGAACGGCCCCAAACGGTATAGCTCAACACCCCCAATCACATCGGTATAGAAGGCAACCGCCGCATCAAGATCAGGAACGGTCAAGGCGACATGGTCTACGTGAAGCAGGCCAGGAAGACCAGACTTATCAGATGTATTCATTACTTCTCCTAAAGTAAGTAAACCCCTGTGCGGGGCGGCGCATCATAATGGGAGAGCCGATGGGGGTGCGAGATTGCGGGTAGCCAATTGCATGATACGTTTCTTCAAACGCCACCCCGAAGACTCCAGTGTCCAGCAATCATGATAGTGACCCACCGCATAAACCGAGGTCGTACCCTCTGAACAAGTGCGAAACACCGAAACGGTCGCAACCGTATGTGTTTCCGATTCCGAAAAACGAAACGAAGGTGGGCTGATCTGGTGGGTACGCAACCCGTTATTCCACAAATGGCGCGGCGCCATATCCAGCAAGTTCTGAAGCTCGGTTTTGTCCAGATCAATCCACGTTGTCATGTCATCGATTTCAGGCACTTTGGAAACAAGCTGGTATTCCCCGTCGTCGGTAAACAGTGACAAGTAAGATGCAAAATCACCTTGGTCCAAATAACGTCCCGAGGCTAATAAGCTTTCGGTTATTGCAGCGCGTTGTTCACTGTTCATGTGCGGCTCCGTTTTTGAATGGTGCATGAATATCAAAAGACGAAACGCCTGTAAGTTCCTGCCATTTGGCATAAAAACTGCGAACGGGCGAGTCGTCTGTCGCCTGGTCGTTGTCTTCACGAGCGACCAAGGAATATGGATACTCGTGCGCCATCATATTTGCCCACTGCGTCTCGATGGCCCAGATGTCCTCGGGAAGGTTGCGCCCCATTGGCCCCCAAACCTGGTTGTGCTGCTTTACCCTGGCGCGACGCTGGGTTTCGGTGTCTGATTTAGGCCCCAAGCCACGGCACTCCAGAATTGTCAGCCCTGGTTCGACCGGAATCAGCGAGTCGATTCGTACAACAGTCGATCGCACATTGATCATGACATCGGGAAAAATGTCGGTAACCACATGCATATTCGGTGTCATGCCGTTCAGCGTGTCGGTACCCCGATCGCCCAACTTAAGCTTGTTGTACGCAATATTGGCCGGCTGGAAGGTATGGTGCCCATTGGGATGAAGCAACCATTTCCGTTTTAAATAAGTCGGCTGCGACAACGCTGTCGTGCGGTTAAGTAAATGCAGCAGCTCGTGATAGCCCTCGCAATTCGTTTCAACAAAAAGTTTCCAATTCGCTTTGACCACCACTCGGTGGTAATGAAAAACCTCGAGGTCGCTCAGCGGCGCCTCGATTTGATCCATCGCCGAGCCCAGAAAGTCTGTCAATTTTTCACTGGGGCTACTGGAGAGATTGACAAAAATCAGGCCGTGAAGGGACTCAAGATTCACCGCTTTTAAATGCACATTATCTGCATTAATTTCCTCATTTGAGTACCCCTGAGGCAGCGGTATGGTGGTGCACTGACCCGCCGTGGTGAACGTCCAGTGGTGATAAAAACACGTAGTGCGATCACCCTTAATGGTGCCTTGTACATCGCGTAATAATTTTGCGCCTCGGTGTGGGCAGATATTCAGAAAAGCACGCAGGGCGTTGTCGGCACCCCGAATAATGGCAACCTCCGTGTCGGCAACGTTGATGACACGATAACTTCCACGCTTTGGCACTTCGCTTTCATGGCAGGCAAACTTCCACTGCGCTTTAAAAATCTTTTCCTTTTCATCGTTGAAAAGGGCCTCGTCGGTGTACATGCGGTTGTCGAGGTAATGCGTACGCGGCAACCCCGGAACACGATCCCAATCCCAGCCGGGCGTGGAGGCAGGCGAACTTAAAGTGCCCATGAAATTTCCTTAATGGCTAAACAAGAGGCATGGATTACAGACCATCGCCTTTAAACTAGTTTCACATATAGAAACGCTGTTTCACAGTTAATGTATGCCTTCGGCCCAGACTCAACAATAAGTGAAAGTACTGATATCGACGGCGCTGTCTGATCGACGGCGCTTTTTGCTTAGGTCCCGTAACGCATAAAGAAAAACGCAGTCATTAACAACCCAATCGCAATAATGCCCCATCGCAAATATTGCACCGGCACATGACGCGAAGCACGCGCGCCCACATAACCGCCCAGCGTTCCCGCGACCATCATCCAAACTGCTTGCGGCCAATAAATAAGGCCACCCGCTATGTAAATGATGACCGCAATTGCGGTTAACAACGCCGACACCACGTTCTTCAGGCAATTCGCCACGTGCAGGCTACCCACCCCCAACACGCCGAAGACGGCCAGCAACAAGATACCCAGGCCGCCATTGAAATAACCACCATAAACCGCGACAGCCAAAATGGCCGCCGCAGTGATGATCGGCCCCACCGGCCCCGCCCTTCTTTTGGAAACCAGACGCGGCGCCAAAATAAACAATAGTGTGGCCGCAAGCAGCAACCAGGGAATCAATACATCGAAGACGGCGGAAGGAGTCCATAAAAGCAATAATGCTCCAATGACCCCGCCCACAACCGACGTAATCGTAAGCAACTTAATGGACACATGCTTTAAATTCTTAACCTCGTGCCGTAACGCCCAAGCGCCCGCAATGTAACCCGGCAGCAACGCCAGCGTACCCGTTGCGTTTGCTGCAACCGGCGGCACGCCCACCAACACCAAAGCCGGCAAGGTTAAAAAACTGCCGCCGCCCGCCACCGAATTCAAAGTTCCGGCAAAAAAAGCGGCCACAAACAATAAACCCCATTCCCAAATCATATTGCTTCAACCTGTTTCGGCATATCGTGCTCTCTGACGTTAAACTTTCGTTTCAACCAACTGCCACCCCAACCAAATGCCCCATATCGTTATTGAATACACCCCTAACTTAATAGACCTGCCCTTTAACGCCATGCTGGACGCCGTTACGCGACGTTTGGCTGAAAGCACCGAAGTACAAGATGAAGCCGACTTGAAAGCACGCGTGGTGCGCGCCGACCACTTTCGCGTTGGGCTGGAAGACAGCGGGCGCGGATTCATTCACGTCACAATTCGAATTATGGCGGGCCGCAACACGCAAGCCAAGCAAGACTTCTGCCAACGTGTTACCGACGGCATGCTGGAACACATGCCCAAGTTTGGGGAAGAAATGACCGTGCACCTAAGCGTGGAAGTCATCGATATTGAACGAGATAGTTATCGGAAGGTTAAGTTGAGCTAAGAAGACACATTGAATCAAACCGGGAATCGCGGCAACTGCTGGGATAATGCAGTGGCTGAGTCCTTTTTCAGGATTTTGAAGAAAGAGCGGATTCGTAAACGCGTCTACAAGACCCAGGACATAGCCCGCGCCGATGTCTTCGATTATATTGAAGTGCTCTACAACCGTAACCGCCGCCACAGTCATCTGGGCGGCATCAGTCCCGAGGCCTTCGAACAGGCCGCGGCCGAAGCTGAGACGTGTCATAAACTCCTGGGTAGTCTATGTGAACAGCCAAGTCGCAAGCCAGAACGTGGTCAAATGCGCTCTACGGAACTTAGCGCCAAGCATCGAATCCAGACCTCGCACTTACACAAACTGTACCGTTACCTCGGAAACACCTTTGATCTTGTTGGTTATCTGTTGCCCAGGCTTTACCAGATAACCCTTTGTCAGCCCACCCGTCAGAACTACCTCGCCTGCTTTAAGCGATTCGTTCTGTTCAGCAAGACGATTAACCAGCCAAAGCACCGCCCAAAGGGGGTCACCCAACGCGTTTGATCCGATCCCGGCATCAACCTTCTCGCCATCAATCCACAATTCAACCGCCCTATCTTTCAGGTTCGCATTATCATTAATCTCCACCGGCGAACCCAATACATATCTTGCAGCTGAACTATTATCAGCAATGTTATCGACCGCCTTAAATTGATAGTTTAAATAGCGTGTGTCACACACCTCGAGCGCAGGCATAAATTTTGGCTCGGCTGCGTAGATTGCCTCAAGCGTGCAATTGTTTTGCGATGGCAAATCACGGCCCAAAAAAACCGCAATTTCCGGCTCAATCAAGGGGTGTATCAACGAATCATATTCAATCTCGCGGGCCTGTACCCATTGATCTTCAGTGAGCAAACCATAGTTAGGCGACGAAATATTCATTTGTCGTCGCATCGCTTCGCTGGTGTAACCAAGCTTGTAACCTGTTTTGCGTTGGCCCCTCAACTCAAATTTCTTGTGGGCAATGCGGTATGCATCCAGCTCGTCAATCTCGGGATACTGATCTGATAATTTGTTAATTGGCGCGCGACGTTGCTCCGCATCCAGTAATGATTGCGCCAGTTGTGAAATCTGTTCGAGCAGCAGGGGCATCTTTAATTCCTTTCGTGGGTCTTTTTCCCGGCAGTGTAAAAATAGGCCACGCTAGGTTCAAGAACAAAGGCATATCGGGTGCACCAAGTGCACTATGCCAGCTCACCGTCCTCTGCCAATGCCTGTTCAATCTTTTGTCGTGTGCGATGCATGGCCGGCAAATATTTTTCAGCGGCTTCCTCAATACTCATCGCCTGGGCTTTGTACACAAGATTCATACAGGCCACCACCCGATTCTCACCGTTTATCGGAATAGCGATAGCGGCAATCCGCTCCTCTTCATTCCAATTCCAGTTCATAAAGTTTTCCGCATAGCCTTTTCTTCTCGTTCGCAAAATCAGGTTTTCCAGGGTGGCCCGATCTGTTGCGATTTCCCCTTCACGATCATCGCGAGAGGCCAACAGCTTAATCAGCTGCTCACGCTCCGGGTCGGGGCAGTTAGAAATATATGCCAGCCCCATAGCGGTTTGTAAAAGGGGCAGGCGGCGGCCAACCATAGAGCGGTGAAACGATAGCCTGCTGAATCGATGGGTTGTCTCGCGGATGACCATGGCATCGATATCCAGGGTACCCAAGTCAGTCGGCCACAGCACTTCGTTCAATAAATGACCCAGTAATGGGGCCGCGATGGATGACACCCAATGCTCGTCGCGAAACCCTTCACTTAATTCGCGGATACGCATCGTTAATCGGTAACTGTCGTTCGAAGGGCTGCGACAAACATAACCTTCGTTAAGTAACGTTTCCAATAAACGCCGAACTGTTGTTCTGTGAATTCCAGTAAGCGCTGCCAAACGCGAAACTGACGCCCCCATCGGCTCTAAATTGAGTGCTTTCAACAGCGCAAGCCCACGCGTAAGGCCTCTGACCGTCTTGTAATTTGTCTCGATATTGTCCATAGAAAAAGAAAATAACCGTTTGTGCACTTAGTGCACAAGGATACGCTTTTTTCTTGAGCGCCTATCAGGCGCATTCCTACACTGCACTCTCTAAAACAGAAACCAATCAGTTAACACTTAAGCACGATAAACTAATGGCTGATACACATAACCCCCTTGAAACACCCGCCGATTATAGCTGTCAGGTCGCCATCCTCGGCGCCGGCCCGGTTGGCCTGACCATCGCCAACCAACTGGGGATGGCCGGCATTGAGGTGGTTGTTATTGAGAAATTAAGTGCACTTATTGATTATCCCCGTGCCATCGGGATTGATGATGAAGCCTTGCGCACTCTTCAGGCTGCGGGGCTCATAAACGAAGTGCTTCCCCACACAACGCCCTACCATGCCATGCGATTCCTAACGCCCAAAGGGCGTTGTTTCGCCGACATTCAACCCATGACCACCGAATTTGGGTGGTCACGACGCAGCGCCTTTATTCAGCCTCAAGTCGATGCCGTTTTATGTCGCGGCCTGAATCGATTCAAAAATGTGCGAATGCTGTTTTCGCGAAATGTTCAGCAATTTGAGCACGATTCAAATGGGGTCACACTCTATGCGGAAGCACCAGAGAACACAACTGAAACCATCCGGGCCAACTACCTAATCGCGTGCGATGGTGGCAACAGTTATGTTCGCCGCAGCTTAGGCATCAGCTTCGACGGCAAAACCGCATCGAATCAATGGATCGTGGTTGACATTGCCAAAGACCCTCTGGGCATACCCAATGTATACGTATGTGCAGATCCCGTTCGGCCGTACGTCTCGGCAGCGTTACCCCACGGCATAAGACGCTTCGAATTTATGGTGATGCCCGACGAAACCGAAGAACAATTACGCCAGCCCGAAAACATGCACAAACTGCTGGAAAAAGTGGTCCCTTATCCCGAGCGGGTCGAGCTCATCCGTTGCCGGGTGTACAACCACAATGCCCGACTGGCGGGGCAGTTTCGTAAAGGAAGAGTCATCCTGGCAGGAGACGCTGCACATATTATGCCGGTATGGCAAGGGCAGGGTTATAACAGCGGCATGCGCGACGCATTCAATCTGGCCTGGAAAATAGCCCTGGTTGTTCAAGGAAAAGCCGGCGAAGCACTACTGGATACGTATGAAATGGAACGACGCAATCACGCCAAAGCCATGATCGACATTTCAGTTTTGGCAGGCAATGTCCTTGCTCCACCAAAACGTTGGCAAGCCACATTGCGCGACAGCCTGTCTTGGGTAATGGACTTTGTTCCCCCAGTAAAACGCTATTTTCTCGAAATGCGCTTTAAACCCATGCCGAAATATCAAAAAGGTGCCTTGGTTCACCCAGCGCAAAACACCAAAAATTCGCCGGTTGGCAAAATATTCATCCAGCCTCGAGTACAAACAGAGCAAGGCAGCCATACCCTTCTCGACGACGTCATTGGACCAGGCTTTGCAATCATTGCCTGGGGCGTTGACCCCACTTGGGAACTCAGCAACGCGCAAATAAACGCCTGGCAAGCTTTGGGTACAAGGTTCATCCAGGTCATTCCAGCCAATCAAATGGCCAACAAGCGTGAGGTAGCTGACAACGTCGTTCGCGTAGGCGACCTTGAAAACCGCCTGAAAGACTGGTTCGGACGCTATCCTGCTTCTATCGTTGTCGTACGCCCAGACCGTTTCGTGGGTGCGGTTGCCATCCCTCAAACCATTGGGCAAATCAGTGACCGTTATCTTGAAGTGCTCAAAACCCCAGCGGCACTAAAGCCCATAGCAGCCGCACAAGAGCACCCGGTCACGTCTGCCGATCACGAGGCAAGTACCCTATGACTGCACTGCTGCAATGCTTGTCTCATTCCCCTCTTATTGGGCGAGTGGACCCCGCCCAACCGATACTGCAAGATGTCCGGGAAACGGTCAACAAGGCGCGAGAGCGGATCGCAGCCTTTAACCCAGAGCTCATTCTGATATTCGCACCCGACCATTACAACGGTTTCTACTACGACATCATGCCGCCATTTTGCATTGGTACCCAGGCATACGCCATTGGCGATTACGGCTCCGCAGAAGGCTTTCTTTCAGTACCCGCCGAAACCGCTGAAGCCGCCGCAACATTCGCGTTGGAAGCGGGCATCGATGTCGCGTTATCGCACAAAATGACGGTCGACCATGGCTTTGCGCAACCACTGGATTTCTTGCTTGGAGGCCTCAATACCGTCCCAGTCATTCCTGTGTTCATTAATTCGGTGGCTGTGCCATTACCGTCATTTCATCGAGCACGATTGCTGGGTAACGTGTTGGGCCAATATGTATGCAGCCTGGGAAAACGGGTACTGATTATCGGATCAGGTGGGCTTTCACATCAACCACCGGTACCCGAATTTGCAACCGCCGACCAAGCTGTTAAAGAGCGGCTATTAGGCGGCGGACGTCATCTATCGGCTCAGCAGCGGCAAGCCCGCACCGAACAGGTCATTAACGTGGCCCGCCAGTTTTCGCAGAACCAAAACATTTTGCACCCCTTAAATACGGAATGGGACCATTGGTTTCTCAACATCATTGCCTCTGGCAAGCTCACTGAGCTCGACGACATCCCCAACGAAACAGTATCCAGCAAAGCCGGCAAATCAGCCCACGAAGTAAAGAATTGGGTCGCTGCAGCAGCAGCGATGGCTGCATTCGGACACTATTCTGAAGTCACTCATTACTATCATGCCATTCCCGAATGGATTGCAGGCTATGGTGCCTTTACCGCTATCCAGGCTTAAAATTCGGCAGCCACACGCTATCAAAACCCAATAGGTTCGCAACATGACACAAATCTGGACTGAATCATCCACCTCAAAATTTGTTTCCTTACGCATCGATAACGACGAGCTCAAAATACATTACAACGATACTGAATCGGGTAGCGAAGTTGTCGTTATGCTGCATGGCTCTGGGCCAGGCGCAAGTGGCTGGGCCAATTTCAATCGGAACATCTCGTCATTAACCGAAGCCGGCTACCGAGTGATCTTACTGGACTGCCCCGGATGGAGTAAAAGCGACACCCTTGTATGTACAGGCTCCCGCTCACATCTCAATGCGCGCGTGTTGAAAGGGCTCGTTGATGCCTTGAACCTGGAAAAAATTCACATTATTGGCAACTCGATGGGTGGCCACAGCGCAGTGGTGTTTGCGTTGGAATACTCGGAGCATGTCGACAAATTAATACTCATGGGTGGCGGCACCGGCGGTGGCAGCATTTTCACACCGATGCCCCCGGAGGGTATAAAACAAATGAGTAAAGTATGCCGCGACCCAACAATGGAAAACCTGAAGGCAATGATGAATATTTTCGTCTTCGACCCCACTGCCTTAACTGACGACTTGTTCGAAACACGATTAAGCAATATCCTGACACGTAAAGATCACCTTGAAAATTTCGTGAAAAGCATTCAGGCAAATCCGAAACAGTTCCCCGACGTAGGTCATCGCCTTGGCGAAATCACCAATGAAACGCTCATTCTATGGGGGCGAGACGACCGCTTTGTCCCGATGGACACCAGCTTTCGTTTATTAAACGGGCTACAACGCGCAGAACTGCATATTTTTAATCGCTGCGGCCATTGGGTGCAGTGGGAATATGCCAGCAAATTCAACCGGATGGTTCTCGATTTCCTCAAGTACGGTATTCAATAGCCGGGGCATAAAGTTAGTTGATCAATATCATGACGAACTCTGGCGCAAAAACCATAAGAGCCAAAATGAAAAGGTCGGCAACCAGAAACCAGGTCACCCCTTTGAAAACATCCATTAACGAACAATAGCTCGATGCAACGCCACGAATGACAAATATGTTCATACCGACAGGTGGCGTGATCATGCCGATTTCCAATAACTTAACAACAAGCACCCCAAACCAAACCAAAGACACATCGAAACTATCGAGCACGGGCAAAAAAATGGGTAATGTAATCAGCATAGCCCCGAAAGGCTCCATGAACAGACCCAATACCAAATACACCGCAATGATAATAAGGATCATCTCCAGATAACCCAGAGACCAATTGTCAAGCAACCCGCCTATTGCACTGGCAACCCCACTCAAGCTCAGAAATACAGTAAACATTGTCGCGCCCACGCCAATGATCAATAGTGTCGCGGTCGTAGATAGCGTCTCCAGTAGCGCGGTTTTAAAAGTTTGCAGGTCGAGGCGCCCCAGAACCCACGCAATCACAATCGCGCCTGCAGCGCCCATTGCGCCGGCCTCAGTGGCGGTAAAGACACCCGAAAACAGACCACCGAAAATCAAGACCCCTAGCACCAGAACCGGCCAGATTTCCCGCACTGCCTGGCTTATGGAGTAGTCGAATGCCCCTTTCTCGTGCCGTGGCACGATATCCGGACGAACCGCACTCACCAGCAAAACTACGATGCTATAGGCAATCGCGGTTACCAAACCAATCACTATGCCACCCAAAAACACCTCGGTAATCGATGTTTGAGTGAAAGTGCCATAAATAATCATCAGAATACTAGGCGGGATCAGAGCACCGATGGTGCCACCGGCTGCGATGGTGCCACTTGCAAAACTGGGCCTGTACCCTGACCGAACCATTTCCGGAATCGCAATTTTGCCCATTGCGGCGGCACAAGCAACACTTGACCCTGATACGGCCGCGAAGCCCGAACATGCAAATATGCTGGAGATGGCCAAACCACCGGGCAACCATCGAAACACCACCTTTGCAGCACTAAACAGCCCTGCCGTCAAACCTGTGTAGTAACTTACAAAGCCCATCAGCAAAAACATGGGCACCGCGCTTAGCGTCCACTTGGACAAAAAGTCATAAGGCTTCGACGCCAGCATTCCGATCGCAACATCAGCACCCAGCATTGCCGAGATGCCGCCCATTGAAACACCAATAAGGGCTATGGCAACCGGTACCCTGCAAAATAAAAGGAGCAATAATGCGCCAAGCCCGAGCAGCCCCGTTTCAAGAAACATGATGTAGCACCTTACCCGACATGAGCTGCAGAACCTGACAATAACAGCTTGGGAATACGAAAAAAGCAAACAAGCGCCGCAAGCGCAAACCCGATAGGTAGTGCAAAATAGCCCGGCCAGACAATGATCTGGGTATCAAGCGCAATAACATAAGCCCCCACATCAAATTGTTCTGCCGCCTTCTCCCACGTGCTGATTGCCAGCAAGGCGTAAACGGCAAAACAAATGACAGCAACCAAAACGTCGAGCACCCGGGTTGCAATATTGCCTAATAACCCCGAAAACACCTCCACAACAATCATGAGGCGCTTTTGCTCTACCCAGGCCAAGGGTAGCAATGCCATCATCAGCATGTAATAACGCGTGACCAACTCAAGCGTCGCGGGTACCGATACCCCAAAAATATTGCGGGC
>NZLH01000104.1 GCA_002694155.1 Pusillimonas sp.
ACAACGGCACGGGATCAAGGCATCAAGGAAGAAATTTCGCGTATTCAGGTTGATACGTTGGATAAAAACTGCGAGAAATTTGGTATTACCGAGTTTCGCATGACTGACATGCGTCAGGGTATCGTTCACGTAATTGGTCCTGAGCAGGGCGCGACATTACCGGGCATGACAGTAGTGTGCGGTGACTCGCATACCAGTACGCATGGTGCGGTAGCAGCCTTGGCGTTTGGTATTGGCACCTCGGAAGTAGAGCACGCTTTGGCAACGCAAACCTTGCTGATGAAGAAAAGCAAAAATATGCTAATTGAAGTAGAAGGTGAGTTACCCTTCGGCTGCTCGGCTAAAGACCTGGTGCTTTACATTATTGGTGAAATTGGTACCGCGGGCGCAACGGGTTATGCCATTGAGTTTGGCGGCAGTGCAGTACGTAGCTTGTCTATTGAAGGGCGCATGACTGTTTGCAATATGGCCATCGAGGCAGGTGCGCGTTCCGGGTTGGTTGCGGTCGATGACAAAACCATCGAGTATTTCCGTGATCGCCCCTATGGCCCGAAAGATGATATGTGGGATCAAGCGGTAGAGTACTGGCGTACTTTGCACTCCGATGACGGCGCACACTTCGATCGTGTCATTAAGCTTGATGCGGCCAATGTTCAGCCACAGGTAACTTGGGGTACCTCACCCGAAATGGTATTACCTGTTACTGGAAAAGTGCCCGACCCAGCGTTGGAAAAAGACCCGGTGAAACGCGCCAGTATGGAAAGAGCGCTGAAGTACATGGGGCTTGAACCCAATACGCTACTTACCGACATTCAGCCGGATCGCGTGTTTATCGGCTCATGTACCAATTCACGTATTGAAGACATCCGTGCGGCAGCCGCTGTCGTAAAAGGCAAAAAAGTGGCTGCCAACATCACGCAGGCCATGGTCGTACCGGGTTCTGGTTTGGTAAAACGCCAGGCCGAAAAAGAAGGTCTGGATAAAATTTTTCTTGAAGCGGGCTTTGAGTGGCGCGAGCCGGGTTGCTCAATGTGTTTGGCAATGAATGCCGACAGACTTGAGCCCGGAGAGCGGGGCGCCTCGACGTCGAACCGTAATTTTGAAGGTCGCCAGGGCCAGGGGGGGCGCTCTCATCTTGTTAGCCCGGCAATGGCTGCAGCTGCTGCAGTGGCAGGTCACTTTGTCGACGTGCGTGAATTAAGTTAAGGAGTAGAAAATGGATGCTTTTACCACTCATAAAGGTTTGGTCGCGCTGCTTGACCGAGAGAACGTTGACACCGACCTGATCATGCCCAAGCAGTTTGTAAAGTCAATTAAACGAACCGGCTTCGGGCCGCACTTGTTCGATGGCTTGCGCTACCTAGATCAGGGCGAGTTGGGTATGGATAACTCCAAGCGCCCTTTGAACCCCGATTTCTCGCTGAATAAGCCGCGTTACCAGGGCGCGTCAATTTTGCTTACACGCAAGAATTTTGGTTGTGGTTCTAGTCGCGAACATGCGCCATGGGCGTTGCTTCAATACGGGTTTCGCGCCATTATTGCGCCATCGTTTGCCGATATCTTTTTTAATAATTGTTTTAAAAACGGGCTTTTGCCAATTGTGCAGCCCGAGGATGTCGTGTCTGAGTTATTTAAAGAGGTTGAAGCAACCCCGGGTTACGAGCTTGTTGTAAACCTGGAAGAGCAAACTATTACCAAGCCCGACGGCCAGATACTAAAGTTTGATGTCGAATCTTTTCGCAAACATTGTTTGTTGAATGGCCTTGACGATATCTCTATGACGCTGGAAAAAGCCGACAAAATTCGTGCTTTCGAAGCCGACCGTTTGGCGCGTTTCCCGTGGCTGGAAGGCTTGCCAGGCTAATGACGTTAGCTGGGCTACGGCCTATTTAATTCACAACCGCTTGAACTAGAACAATCAGAGAATTCAGAATGACCCGAAAGATAGCAGTTTTACCCGGTGACGGTATCGGCCCGGAAATTATTGATCAGGCTTTGCGAGTGTTGGGCGCGCTTAACCTCGATTTAACGTTCGAAACGCAGCCGGTAGGCGGCGCAGCCTATGCGCAGCACGGGCATCCCTTGCCGCCTGCGACGCTGGAATTGGCGAAAAGTGCCGATGCAATTCTTTTCGGTGCAGTAGGCGATTGGAAATACGACTCCCTTCCGCGTGAACACCGGCCTGAACAAGCTATTCTGGGTCTACGTAAAGCGCTGGGTTTGTTCGCCAATTTGCGCCCGGCCATTTTGTATGAAGAGCTGGCCAATGCGTCTTCACTGAAACCCGAAGTGGTGGCGGGTCTGGATATTCTGATTGTTCGCGAGCTAACGGGTGATATTTACTTCGGTAGCCCGCGTGGCGTGCGTGAAGCCCCCGACGGTCCTTTCAAAGGAGAGCGGCAAGGTTTCGATACCATGTTGTACGCAGAGTCGGAGGTGCGCCGCATTGCACATGTGGCGTTTCAGGCTGCTCGCAAACGCAATAACAAGTTGTGCAGTGTCGATAAGGCCAATGTACTTGAAACGTCACAGTTCTGGCGCGATATCATCATTGAGGTGGCCAAGTCCTACCCAGATGTTGAATTAACCCACATGTATATCGATAATGCCGCAATGCAGCTGGTGCGTGCGCCTAAAGCCTTTGACGTTATCGTTACAGGTAACCTGTTCGGCGATATCCTGTCCGACGAGGCATCTATGCTTACGGGTTCAATCGGTATGCTGCCTTCGGCGTCTTTGAATGAGTCGAATCAGGGCCTGTACGAGCCCAGTCACGGCTCTGCCCCTGATATTGCAGGGCAGAATATCGCCAACCCGTTGGCCACTATTTTGTCGGCGGCCATGATGTTGCGTTATTCGCTAAGTGCCGAAGAGCCAGCCAAGAAAATTGAAGCGGCCGTTCAGTCGGTACTGAAGCAAGGTTTGCGTACACTGGATATCCATGAAGAAGGCACTACACGTGTTTCTACGTCGGAAATGGGCGATGCAGTGCTTAAGGCGTTAAAATAGTCGCTTGTTTCTTAAATAGACAGTGATTCTTTTATGACCCAATCAGTAGGCTTAGTCGGTTGGCGTGGCATGGTGGGCTCAGTGCTCATGCAGCGCATGCGCGACGAAAATGACTTTTCTTTATTCAACCCGGTGTTTTTCTCCACCAGTAATGCCGGTGGCAAAGCGCCGGCCTGGGCCGATGGTGCCGGGCCCTTGCAAGATGCGTACGATATTGAAGCGCTTAAGAAACTGCCTGTTATCGTAACAGCGCAGGGTGGCGACTACACCACTAAAGTGCACGGGCAATTGCGCGACGCGGGCTGGGATGGTGTCTGGATCGACGCTGCCAGTACGTTACGCATGGCCGACGACGCTATTATCGTGCTCGATCCGGTGAACCGGCCGGTTATCGATGCGGCCATGAAACGTGGCGTAAAAAACTTCGTGGGTGGCAACTGCACTGTTAGTTGCATGCTTATGGGTTTGGCTGGTTTGTTTAACAAAGACCTGGTCGACTGGATGACCAGCATGACTTACCAGGCGGCATCGGGCGGTGGTGCACAGCATATGCGCGAGCTGCTTACCCAGTTTGGTCTTATCAATCAATCCGTGAAGTCTTTGCTTGATGACCCCGCTTCGGCCATTTTGGAAATCGATCGCGGTGTGCTTGACGTACAAAAAGATCCTAACTTACCCCGAGACCAGTTCCAGGTTCCGCTTGCGGGTAGCCTTATTCCCTGGATCGACCGCGACCTGGGTAATGGCGTGTCACGTGAAGAATGGAAAGCAGAGGCTGAAACCAACAAAATTCTTGGGCGCGGCGAGGCATTTGGCACAGATCCAACACGCATCGATGGTTTGTGTGTGCGTATTGGCGCCATGCGCTGCCACAGCCAGGCATTAACTATTCGCTTGAAGAAAGACGTTCCAATCGACGAGATTTCCGATATTATTCGCGATGGTTCGAAATGGGCCAAAGTGGTACCCAACGAGAAAGAAGCCACCATGAGTGACCTGACGCCGGTTGCGGTAACGGGTACCCTTGATATTCCCGTGGGCCGCTTGCGCAAAATGTCCATGGGGCCGCAATATCTAAGCGCCTTCACTGTAGGCGATCAGCTTCTTTGGGGGGCGGCGGAACCATTGCGTCGTATGTTGCGTATTACTTTGGGCGAACTTTAATATGAATGATTCTTGTCGCGTAACTGTAAAACCTTTGGCAGTTCGTCTGGCTTATCTCACTGCGTTAGCCTCATTAGCTGTAAGTTCTTCAGTTTACGCGATAAGTTTCGGTCATTCGCGTTTGCTTTCGCCTGTTGGGCAGCCTTTGCAAATTCAGGTGCGTGTTCACGATTTAACCGACCAGGAGCGTGGTTCTTTGTCGGTTTCGGTAGCCCCCACACCTGCCTGGCAAGAAGCAGGGTTAACACCGCCGGTTGATCCGGCAACCATGCAAATTGCCGTGGTAGACGGTGTAAGACCCGGTTCGAAGGTAGTTACAGTACGCTCAAGTCAGCCTCTTGCGACAGACGTGGCCGATTTGCTGCTTGCTGTGCGTTCTTCGTCTGGCCAGATGCAACACCAGGTTAGTTTGCTGGCGCCGGCCGATTTGGAGGTGGCGCGTGCAAGTGGCGGTGTTACTGCTTCGGGCAGTGGCGCTGTGGGTGCGCCAGGAAGCAATGCGCAGGCCCCGATCCAGATTCGTCGCGGTGATACTTTGTTCGCTTTAGCGCGTCGTTATGCCGTACCCGGTGTTAGCGTGTACCAATGGATGATTGGTGTAATGCAGGCAAATCCGCAGGCGTTTATTAACGACAACGTTAACCTAATTAAAGCGGGGGCCACATTAAACGTTCCTGCCGCGCAACAACTTACCGCTTTGTCCGACCGCGAAGCGCGGGCAATTTTCCAAAAACATGCCACGGCCTTTGCACAGTATCGACAACGTTTGGCCGGCGAAGTTGCGCGGGCCGAGCCCGCAGCAGCTGCCCAACCCGCAGACAGTGGGGGGGTGACTGTGCCTGCAGCCGAGACTGCGCCAGCACCAACTGCTCAACGGCAAGATCGCTTAGTGTTGCAATCGGCGCAGGCGGCCACAACAGCCGGGTCGGCAAGTGCCGGTGCTGCGTCTTCCGTAACAGGTGACGCGGCCGATGCCGAGGGCGGGCAATCTGTAGTAGCTGGGGGCCAGAATAGCGGCCAGGGTGCAGCAGGACAAACAGAAGGGGCTGCAGTTGGTACCAATGCTGCGTCCTCCTTAAATAACGACGATCAACTTGCGCTTGAACGCAACACGGAAGAAGCGCGCGAACGCGTTAATCAACTGGAAGAAAACGTTAAGAATCTGAATCAGGCCTTGCAGCAGCAGGGCACTGCTGCCCACGAAGCCGTAGTGGAAGGTGCGAAAACAGTAGAAGATACCGTTGAACAATTGAAGAAAATCGTAGACGGCGACACCTCGGGTACGACGGCTACCTCTGCAAACGGATCAACAGATGAAGGCGGGGGCACCGGTGCGCAAACTGTTGAAGCCCAATCTGCTGGCGGCCAAACTGCAGGGACCAAACAAAATGCAAGTGAAGCGAATGGCACTAGTGGTGTTGTAGCAGGGTTGAATGAGTCAGCTACAGCGTCTTCCGCCGCATCGTCAAACGAACCGGCCGCCTCGTCTAATGACGCCGCCAGCACCTCATCAGATAATGATACGGGTTCGCGTGTTGCCACTTCAAGCAACGGCTCAAGCTCTACTTCTTCCTGGTTTATGGATAATTTGCTCATTGTTATTAGCGCTGCGCTTGCGTTAATTGTTTTAATTGTGGCTTGGTTGTTACGGCGCGTAGGCGCCGAGCGCGACGATGACGCCGATGCGGTTATTACCGAGGAAATGGTGCGCGAGCGTTTGCAAAGCATCAATCTCGATCTTGATGACACGTCGGAAAATGCTAAACCGGAACAACGCATATAAGGTATGGTGCGGCTGGCTTTAGGTGTGTCTTACGATGGCTCACCCTGGCGTGGCTGGCAAAGCCAGCCTCACGGCCAAACGGTGCAAGACCATTTTCAGGAAGCGGTGCGTCAGT
>NZLH01000105.1 GCA_002694155.1 Pusillimonas sp.
AAAATTCAGCTGCTCTTTCTACAAAAGCAAACTCATCTAAATAAAGTAAATTAACAGATAAGCCACGGATAGAAGACCCGCTAGTAGCAGCGGCAAGTACACGGGAATTATTACTGAACTCAATAGAACCTTTATTAAGAGCTTTCGTACCCGGCTGAAGAAAGAACGGAATGTTTTCAAGCATGAGCGTAATGCGAGATAACATTTCCCTGGCAGTTGCCCCTTTATTCGCAAGAACCGCAACTGTTTTTTCTGAGTTGAAGAGAGCGAACCATAGTAGGTATGCGCAAGCTGATATTGATTTGCCTGACTGTCTGCAAGCCAATACAATATTGAACCTATGTTCACTGAAAGCCTCGAACATTTTTTCTTGATAAGGATACAAGTCAAAGGGTACTAGGCCCTGATCCAAAGAAATAATCTTACAATACTTTCGTGCAAAGTATGACGGTGACTTCATACACTTTGCATACTCTCGAACTAATTCATCAGTCCAAGGTTGTATTACACCGTCGCGCTTTACATTAGGATTTCCGAGATAGCTCTCTGTCTGGTGTAACATCGATTATGTTTTCATCCTGTTGCAGCAGTTTCTGTAAGTCTGCAGTTGATCCAAGAAACACGTTGTTAGTAGTATTACCTACTTGCTTTACTTCTTCTTTGTTTATATCTTTTTGTTTCTTATTTAGATCCATCAATTTATCGTTAACATCAGAAATATTCTTAATCATACCTGACAAGACTTCGTATGCACGTGGGTGTTCGGAAGAACGAGCAACTTCCATCATATCTTCTAGACCTTCGCGACCTTTTTCAATAAGATCGTAGTAAGTTTGCCTAGAATAATCATAATCTGTTTTTATATTTTTTTCTTCACTCATTAGTACTAAAACCATCTTTCAACAATGGTATCACCACCATCACCTCCGCCTCCACTGAGGCTGGCTTGCTGTGCAGAGGCGGTAACCGTGTATGATTTTATATCAGTATCATTGTTAAGTGTAAGTGTTGTATCAGCCGAGTCTAATCTAGTGACTCCATAATAGCTTGAATCTATACTACCTACTAATGCAAAAGCAAGATCAACTAACCCGCCGCTAGCCATTAGTCTCTCCTAATCATCATAGCATTTACAGAACTAAGTGGGAAATATTGATATGTTATTCCTCCAATATTTGCGCTATCGCCAAAGAATCCAGCATTTGCAACAGTTCTGTATATACCAGATTTGTCTGACATATTGATTTCATCACCACCAAGACTATGAAAGTCCATGTAAATTGGTATCAATCTAATTGCTTTATTACCATTTGAATCTATATCATAAGCCTCACCATTTATGGCATCATATCTTTCCTGATCAGCCTCAGCAGCACCACCCCATTCTGTAGGGTGATAGAAACCTCGGTGTGATTGATCTTGAGCGTAGTAACCACTGAAAGGATTTAGTGTTGGAGCAGCAGTAGGTGTTTGAGTTGCATTATCATCTGCAGTAGCGCCTCCAACGGTCATTGCATAGTTAGTATCAGAGGTGAAACCAAAATTTCTTAATTTATCACCATTTCTTTCATTGTAAATATTGCCAGGAAACATAACAATAGGAGCTTTATTAGTTGTATTATCCCAAGAGGCATTATAAGCAGCTCCATCTCTGTAGACGAGATCATTAGCAGAAAGAACACCGGCGCCATTTGTCAAAAAATGTGCACAAACTGGTACATTACTGTCAGACGTATCATCTACTAGACTTGCATGATTGTTGACTTTGTCTCTATATTTCATTGCAGTCGTTTGATGAAATTGATACACCATGCATAGTTGTCTTTGATCAGCAGTATATTGATCAGAACCTGCCAACACAAGTTTTGTCTGATCAGCCATCACATGTATTTCTCTATTTAAACTATGAGCAACTCCCATACCGCGATTGTCAGCATCTTCTGGATTTGTTTCTGACGTATTACCATATTGCATATCTTCTATAGACGTACCAAAGCGATTCCTAACTACAAGTGTTGAAGGCGCGTTACCTGCACCGCCGTATATGCCTGAATTAGTTACATTGCCGCGAAGTCTTACATCACAATATGCAGTGTGGCCAGTATCATATTTACATTTAAGAGTATAAGCTGATCCAGTTGCAGCGCTAAGATCCCAATTAATTGAATCACTACCTAGAGATTGTGCACCGCCCTTACCAGCAAATGTCCAATGTGAACTATCTTTACTATAAAAAAAACTGCGATCAGAATCGATTCCAGCGTAGCCGCCAAGATTAGAAGGACCTACACCATCAAAGCAATCGGTAATAGCTTGTACGAGTACTTTATTCCTTTCACCTGATGTAGTACTATTTAAAAATCTAAATTTTGCGTACATCTTTTAACCCTTATTGAATGATAGATTTATATACAGGTCTGCACCAGCTGTCGATGATCCTACCTGTGTGATATTTACTGTTAAAAAATCACCTTCAGCCAAAGCAATTTCTGACAAGTTATCGCCACTACTCGTGTTTCCAGCTGATATAGTCACTGTCTTTATAGTGCTACTTCCATTTTTTATTATAGCAAATGTGGCATCAGCACCTACAGGGGCAGTTTTTACGTATGCCTCAACATTTTTTAACTCACTCGGTGCTACCAAGTAAAACCTTTGCGTGCCAGTTGTCACCGCTAAATCACCAGATCTATTGAAAGTTTTAAAAAAATCTCCCAACGCTGGATTTCCAACAGTATTTCTTGACGTTTTGCTTAATATAGAAGAAATATCTCTAACTATTGACATCAGCTTTTTCCTAGTTTATACTATTTATTCGTCAAGCAGCCTCTCTATATGTAGAAGCCGGATCTCTTTCAAGGAATTTACCCCATTCTGCATAGTAATGTCGCATACCTACCTCATCGTGAATCGTACTATTTTCATGTCGGCCATGTAGAATGTTACGACTTTCAGTACCTTCTCTCATAGTAGTACCTTGACCAGCAACTCCTATTAGATCTTCGTGTAAGTTACGTCCGAATGGACCCCATATAGAGTTATGATGTTTGATTCTTGTTTGTCTTTCTTGTGGTGTATCTTTTCTAAGACCGTAACCACGGAACTCAATTAATACTTTATTTGGACCTAGTGGTGTCACTGCATCTGAACGATAGGCGCTACCACGAAGGTTGAAGTTAAAGCCTGGGAAGAGGTCGACCATGTACCACTGGTTGGGCGGCAGATTGGGAAAAGATAGTTCCCCGCGATCTTCAAATCCGTCATACTCTTCATAGTTAACAGTAAAGCTGCTGACGTTAACATGACCATTATCAAAAGGAATATTTTTTCTAGCGAAATACTCATCGTTGAATCCTGATACTCTGTTAAAATAATGCATAAAGTCGTGGTAGAACTCACTGTTTGTATCATGCCACAACTTATAGTTTGTGTCTATCACTGCTTTGTGATAGTGAAATACTTCCATCTCTTCAGCATCAATGGCATCGGCTATGCAATCAAAAGCTCCAGCCGTCCATTGTTCTACGTTCATGTCTGGGTTAGGATTTAAAGTTACCCACACCATACCACCATGCTTTACTTCACAATACAATTCTTCACCTTCATATGGGCAAGATAAAGTACCTGCCACTTGCTCAATAGGGTGATCTCTAAACGCACGTACACGCTCATAGTCATTTACTGCTATTACATTTACGCCAGCAATTTTTGTAGTACGAAAGTTCCCTATATCACGCATCTCGCTGATATGACACATTGGTATCCACACTTTTGAAAAGATCATATCTTGTTCTTGCCTATATATTTCGAAAGACGAATAGATGTCACTACTAATGTGTTCTACCTTAGGTTTTTTCAACCATTGACTATGATTACGCGGCGGCATGCATATCCTCCCATTTTTTAAATTGATCTCTTGTGATAGTTCTTAGTTCACCTGCTTTTAAATAATCAGGTTCGTGTGCAAGCTTTTGACTATCACGCATAGTATCGTCAGGCATATCATATTCTGCTGGTCCAGGTATACTTCCCCATGGCGTTGTTCTTATAGGCGATTCAAAGTTCTTTTCTCTTCCGTCTCTAAATTTTAGACGCCAGCTGATAACACCTTTTTCAGGTTCTCTTAATACTCTGACTTTGTGTCCCATAGGCGCAAAGTCTGAATAACCTCTATCATCGATGGCATTTTGCGGGCATGCTTTTACACAGCTATAACACTCCCAGCAAAAGTTTGGTTCTATGTTTACTGCTCTTCTTGTGACAGGATCAATGTGCATTATGTCTGATGGACAAATATCTACACAGTGTCCGCAGCCGTCACAGGCTGTCATGTATACGAACGTTGGCATTATGCGCTATCCACTCCTAGTTTAATTTCTTCGGTAAAACCAAAGTCACTATCAGGCATACCTATCGCTGTTAGAGGATTAGGTGTGATTGTTACTCTTTCTAAGTATATGTCTGAATCACCACCCAAACCTGCCTTAGATTCGAATACGTTTGCCTGTGACTTACGAATAATATTTTTATTCTCTATGTTTCCATAAAATTGAACTTTCATTTCAAATGTTAATGTATATATTATAGTTCTACGTGTTTCTAATTGGCCTTCAAAGTCATCAGAAAATGAAACACTAGTTATAACGATTGGTACGTCCTCTACAAAGGTAGGAAATATATCTTTGAAAGGAAATATCGATATAGTATATTGAGGATTAAATGTTGGCAGAATTTGCTCAACTATCTGTAAGGCGTCATCTTGACTCTTAGCAAATATATTTAATTGGAAACCAAGACTATAAGGTACAGGTGAAAAGAATTTGCTTCTAGTTTCTCTGGTAACACCAACAGTGTTGAAGTTACTTACCTTAGTGAGTTGCCGAGTTAAATCATAAGAAATGTCTGTAATTTCAAAAGACATTCGTGGTAACTTAACTGCTACTCTAGTGTCATCTATTAAACTTGGATTTTCTCTAATTCTATCTAAAAATTTATTTTTTGGTGCATAAGACAAAGGAACTTTCATTTGATTCAATACACCACCTGATGCATCTTTTCTTACCACGTATAGGTTATTAAACAGTCTGCCGAATACAGCAACTGATTTTCTAATTCTTTCGTGATAAAAATATCCGCCAAACATTATTGATTCTCCGGATCACCAAACGGGTTGTCTTCACTAAAGTTTAAGAATTCATCAATATCAGATGTTGTGAAGAATTCATTTTGTTCGTTCTCTGACATACGATTTTCTTGATCAACTCCTACTACTTCAAGCCCTGTAGTGAATGCCTTACTAGTATTTATGATGTCTCTATTTACTACAAACTCACGGAAATTACCATCATCTGCACCTACATGTCCAACTCTTAATACTCTAGCCGAATCACCATCAGAATCTAGTAAGTAGTTTAATACTTCACCTCTAATCTTGACACCATTAGATAAAGTTTGTTCTATGTTATCATCTCTTTCATAGTTACTTTCTCTATTACTACCACCGTGAATTGTCATAGTCGGTGGATTTAAATAAAAGTTACCGCTGTCTACTAAAATAAGTTGTGATACTTTTCCAGCACTCGAATCGATTAGTGTTCTTGCTTGTGCTACAAAATCTCCTGGTGTGCCCGTAGGTCCAC
>NZLH01000106.1 GCA_002694155.1 Pusillimonas sp.
ACGACAGCGCCAGCTGCAGGGTGAGCGTGGCGTTACCTACGGGCGTGTTGGCATGGATACGCATGCAGCGCTGGAAGATGTGGTGTGTTGCCTGGAGAACGCACAAAGGGGTTTTCTGGCGCCTTCGGGCTTGTCGGCCATTACCCTTGCCCTGCTGGGGTTGCTAAATACGGGCGATCACGTACTGGTTGCCGACTGCGCCTATGGTCCCGTGCGTTACCTTGATAAGACCGTGCTGCAGCGCATGGGTATTGCAACCACGTACGCACGCGCCACGCCGGCAGATCTGCAGCCGTTAGTGCGCGACAACACCCGCATGCTGTATGTAGAGTCGCCGGGTTCTTTGTTATTTGAAATGCTGGATATGCCTGCGTTGGCACAGTTTGCACGTGACCACAATTTATTATTGGTAACCGATAACACCTGGGGTGCGGGTTATGCTTATCGTCCTCTTGATTTAGGCGCCGATGTGTCGGTTATTGCGGGCACCAAATACATAGGCGGACATTCCGACTTAATGCTGGGTGCTGTGGTGGCTAACGACGAGCAAATTATTCAGGCGCTGAACGTAAACCACTATGCCATGGGCTACTCAGTTAGTGCTGACGATGCGTGGCTGGCCTTACGTGGCGCGCGCACTCTGCCCATAAGGTTGCGTGAACATGCCAGGAATGCCATGCGTGTGTGCGAGCACTTGGCTGGTTGGTCGCAAACGGTGCAAATTTATCATCCTGCATGGCCTGAAGACCCGGGCCATGCGCTGTGGCAACGTGATTGCACTGGCTCGAACGGTATGCTGTCGGTAGAACTTGCCATTACCGAAGATCAGTCGCGGCGCTTTGTAGACGCGCTGACGTTGTTTGGTATTGGCTTTTCTTGGGGTGGCTTTGAAAGCCTGGTGCAATGGGTCGAGTTGTCTGCACTGAAAGCGCATAGTTATTGGCCGGGTCGCCCCAACCCAATAGTACGTTTGCATATTGGGCTGGAAGATCCGGCCGATTTAATGGCCGACCTTGATCAGGCGCTTTATTGCGCGCTTAATACTTGATCAACCAGTTTTTGTGCCTGGGTGATGGTGCCCTGGTAGCTGCCTGTCATGCTGGGCGAGGTTACGTATTTGCCACCAACGGCCAGGGTGGGTGTGCCTTGAATGTCGTAGGCCTCTTCCAGTTCTTTGGCCCGTGCCACTTTTGAAGTCACCCCAAACGAGCGGGCGGCCGCGCGGTAGTCGTCGGGTTTGACGCCTTGGGTTTCAATCCAGTCGGCAATGGCGGGCTCAGTAAAAATCCGCTTGCGCTCGTCGTGAATGGCATCGAAAACTTTCGGGTGCAGGTCAAGGCGGCCTAACGCTTCTAGCGCGTAATACAGGCGCTGCAAATCTTCCATGCTTGCATTGAAGGCAACCGGCACCTGACGCACAACAACGTTTTCGGGCAAGTCTTTTTTCCACTCTGCCACCATCGGTTCAATTGTGGCGCAATGTGGGCACGAATACGCGAAGAACTCTAATACTTCAACCTTACCTGGGGTGTCGGTGGGTTGGGCTTGAGGCAGCGTTTCGTAGGTATTCTGTGCCTGTGCGGAAAAGGGCAACAATGCCGCTAAGCCTAATACAGTCAGGGACAGCGTTTTAGAGAAAAATGCGTAAACAGACGTCATGAGTACAGTCCTTTATCGTTTCATTATCAGGAAATCAGGGGCGAACAACTGAAGATTCAATACTGGCTTTGGACAGCTCGGCGCGTGCCTGGTTCATTTCATCAATACCGCGAAATGGCCCTAGTCGCACCCGGTACAGGGTTGCGCCGTTAACCTGGGCGCTTTGCACTTGTGTGGGTAAACCCATAAGAATAATGCGTGCGCGCATGGCTTCAGCATCAGACTCTGACCGGAAGGCACCGGCTTGCAGGTAGTATGTGGTTTGGGTTGCCGCGGCGGGTGTGCTGGGTGCAGGTGGGCTCGATGCGTTTGCGCTGGCGCTGTCAGTGGGTGCGCCCAAGGTGGCCAGCAGTGCACCGATATCGTCGGTTAGGCTGGGGTTCTCGTCTGAGCCGGGCAAGGCTTGTGGTGGTGTAATGGCGTCGGGGTCGGCCATACTGCCAGCGCCGCCTTCACCCATCAGTGCGCGGTTAGGGTCGGGCGCATCGCGTACGTCGGGTAGCAGCACATTAGGCGCGCTGCGACTGGCCTTGTCGGCAAATGGCATGGGTACTTGGGTAACAAAGTACGCCACTGCCGCGGCAATGGCCAAACCCAGAATAAGCCCAAACAGCAGTGTGAACAATGTGCCGCCAAAGCGTGAAGAGGAAGCGTTTTTGCGTTGCTTAGCCATAATTCCGAATGTAAGCCTTTACATTTTTTCCGGGGCTGAAACCCCAAGTAATGCCAGCCCTTCAGCCAACACTTGCTGCGTAGCCTGAGCAAGGCGCAAACGGGCGATTTTCAGCGACTCGTCGTCTACCCGCACCCGTTCTGCGTTGTACCACGCATGGAAATCGGCCGCACAATCGCGTAACCAGAATGCGATATGGTGCGGCGCCAGCTCTTGGGCCGCCAGCGCAATAGTGGCAGGGAACTCTGCCAACCTTTGTAACAGAGCGAATTCGGTGGGGGCAACCAGGCGGCCAATGTCGGCTTTGGCCAACTCATCGGTATTAGTGCCCGATTGCGCCAGCACCGAGCAAATACGCGCGTGAGCGTATTGAATGTAATACACCGGATTCTCTTCGCTTTTCGACAAAGCCAGGTCGATATCGAACACGAACTCCGAGTCGGCTCGGCGCTGGGCCAGGAAAAAGCGAACGGCGTCCTGGCCAACCCAGTCGACCAAATCGCGCAGCGTAACGTAGCTACCCGCGCGTTTTGAAATTTTAACTTCAGCACCCTGGCGCACCACCTTCACCATCTTGTGCAGAATGTATTCGGGGAAGGTTTTTGGAATGGCCATGTTCAGCCCTTGCAGGCCGGCGCGAACCCGCGCAATGGTGCCGTGGTGGTCGCTACCCTGAATGTTAATGGCGCGGTGGTATCCGCGTTCCCATTTGGCTACGTGGTAGGCCACATCGGGCACGAAATAGGTGTAGCCACCTTCCGACTTGCGCATGACGCGGTCTTTGTCGTCGCCGGTACCCAGCTCGGTGGTTCGTAACCACAGCGCCCCGTCTTTTTCATAAGTGTGGCCGTTGTCTATTAGCGTTTTTACCGCAGCTTCAACGCGCCCCGAGGTGTACAAACTGCTTTCCAGATAAAAGTTATCGAACTTCAACCCAAATGCTTGCAGGTCAAGGTCTTGTTCGCGGCGTAAATAAGCCACAGCAAAGTGTCGAATATCTTCCAGGCTGTCGATATTGCCAGTGGCGGTAACGGCGTCGCCATCGGCCGCCTGCACGGTACGTTTGGCCAGGAAGTCGTTGGCGATATCAACGATATAGTCGCCGCGATAACCATCGGCGGGGAAGTTGGCCGAGTCGGGTTCGATACCTTTTGCACGGGCTTGCACACTAATGGCAAGGTTATCAATTTGGTTGCCGGCATCGTTGTAGTAGAACTCGCGAATGACGTCGTAGCCTTGCGCGGTTAACAGACGGCACAAAGAGTCACCCAGTGCGGCCTGGCGCGCATGACCTACGTGTAGCGGGCCGGTGGGGTTGGCCGAAACGAACTCAACCAATACTTTTTCATTTCTGGGCGCTTGGGTACCGTACTGACTGCCTTCTTTTTGAATAGCTATTAACACTGCCTGGCGCGCCGAGGCGGTAAGGCGAAAGTTAATAAAGCCCGGCCCCGCAACTTCTGCCGATTCAATAATTTCCAGTACTTCGGGCTGTGTTAGCAAGGAGTCGATAATGCTTTGTGCCAGCTCGCGCGGGTTGCGTCGTGCCGGCTTGGCCAATTGCATGGCAATATTACTGGCCATGTCACCATGTGCCGCAACCTTAGGACGTTCAAGCGTAACGTTGGCGTTGTGGTTTGGCACCAGCTGGGAAACGACTTGGTCAATGTAGGAAATAAGTGCTTTTTGTTGCCCGGGAAGCATAGATAAGATGAAGAAACTTAAGAAAAAAATGAAAGAAAAAGCGGTAAAGAGCCGCGAATATTCAATGATAGCGTGAATCGTTCCTTGTTGTCGTGCGCAAGGCCTGAATGCAGCGCGACCGGGACGCAGGCGTGGCCCTGTTGGTTACGGTGCGGGTTGCGAAACGGGTGTTTGCCACCCCAGCGCATCGTACAACCAGGCTGCATACCCGTTCATGTCTACCTGCCCCACTTCGTGCCCTTGGCTACGTCGCCAGTTGGGTATGCGTTGAATAAAGGATGCCACCTGTTCACGGGTTATGCGCCCAAGGCGGGCGTCATTGTCTTG
>NZLH01000107.1 GCA_002694155.1 Pusillimonas sp.
ACAACTTATTTGCCTGCCAATACAAGCCTGAAAGCGGTTGCTCAAACCTGGGATCACTCGGCTCAATAATGAACGTCACGTTTTCATTTTCATCCACCGACAAGCCGGCTACCAATTGATTCATATAAACACGTAACTCTGAAGCCAACTGGCGTTCAAGGTGCTGGCGAAACATGCCATTTAAGCCCCAACCTGCCACAACAACAGTAACAATAATCCAAACAAGCGTTCCCACGAACAGGCGACCGCGCAAGGAATGGCTAACAGCAAGAAAGCTACGCCTCATTCAGGCGCCTCGTTAATGCGATATCCCAGCCCACGGACAGTCTCAATGGTATTTGGCGGCAACTTTTTTCTTAGGCGTCCTATAAAAACGTCAATCGTATTTGAGTCACGGTCGAAATCTTGCGCGTAAATATGCTCAATTAAACTTGACCGCGAAACAATCTCGCCCGCATGCTGCACTAAACTGGCCAGAACCCGATATTCGTGAGCCGTAAGACTTAATGGAACGCCGTTTACGGACACCCTTGCCGAACGCGTATCCAGCAAAATCGAGCCGCACTGCCATTGAGCGCTGGCATGTTTGCCGTTTCGGCGAATCAGGGCACGAATGCGGGCAAGCAACTCTTCCATGTGAAACGGCTTGGTCAAATAGTCATCGGCCCCTGCATCGATACCACTTACCTTTTCGTCCCAACCATCGCGCGCCGTTAGTACCAAAACCGGCATATTTTGCCCGTGAGCACGCCATTTTCGTAGGACGGTCAGGCCGTCCAGAACCGGCAAGCCCAAGTCCAAAACGACGGCATCATAAGATTCGGTGTCACCTTTGAAATGGGCATCCTCACCATCGCAGGCAACATCCACTGCATAACCTGCGCCGCACAACGCCTGCTCCAACTGACTTGCAAGCGCGGGATCATCTTCAACAACCAACAAACGCATAGTCATTCTTTCCCATACCGAATATTTCGACCTTTCGCTTTAAGCACCTCACCGTTTACTGCGTCAACTTCGAGTTTCAAAATAGTGCCCGCCGGCTGAAGCAACTTTATCTCATACAAATAAAGCCCGTCGTCTTCTTCAAATTCTATTTCAACCGGTTCTCCCGGAAAATCGCGACTGACCTTATCCAGCACATCGCGCAAAGAGAGTACTTTCCCGTCGAGCAATGCTTTCCGGGCGCGATCATGATCATCACGCTCACTATCCGCAAAGCTAAGCAACGGAAAGATCGATGTCGTTGCCGCAAACACCACGACAAGAAACGCTGTTTTAAAAGACCGCATTGTTCGTGCCCTTGTAGTAACTATACGTACGGTTTTATTACATACAACATGAACAGAACATGAACGCCGGCTTCATGTTTTGTTCACAGCACCATAACCACAATAGCAACTGTTTTCGGATTGGCCGAATTCTTTATCAGGAGAAAGTTATGTTCAAAGGTTTACGTAAACTCGCTATTGTTACCACCCTTGGCAGTGCCGGCATAGTTGCTCTAGGCCTTCCCGCCTATGCGCAAAATAATGTAAATGCGTCACAAACATCAAGCGTTTCAGAACAAGCGCAAAAAAAATGGCTTGATATGCGCGATATTTTGTCCCGCGTGGAGTTGGCCGGATACACCGATATTAGTGAAGTTGAGAAAGAAAGCAGTGGTTACGAGGTAAAAGCCCGGAATCAACGTGGAGAAAGGGTAAAGCTATACGTCGAGCCCATTAGCGGAAACATTATCAACGAAAAGCGGCGCGATGAAGATCACGACTAATTCGCCGCTGACGCTCTGAAAACCTCACTTTGCCAAATCAAAAAGCCCCCGCTGAGACGGGGGCTTAAAGCAAAACATGAAAACCAAACCAGCCATTTTTCTCTTAATCGCGACATTAACCCTTGCATGGTCATGGAATGCTCTCTACTTGTCTCAGTTATCAGGAGACGGTTTATGGGTCATTCGTCAACTTGGAATGTATCTAACAGGGCAACTATCCATTGCCTTGATGTCTGTTTCCATGATTCTGGCAACGCGGCCTGTGTGGCTTGAATCACTGTTTAATGGCATGGACAAAATCTATGGTTTGCATAAATGGTTGGGCATTACCGGAGCGGGCTTTGCTATCGCGCACTGGCTCTTCAAGGAAGCAGGCGGACCTATTTCAGACCTGGTTGGTAAAACAGGCCGGCCTAAACTGGCTGTTTTACCTGCCATGCAATGGTTGCACTCTATTGCAAAAGATCTAGGTGAATGGGGCTTTTACATTCTACTTATCATGGTCGCGTTAAGCATGTGGAAACTCATCCCCTACCACTTCTGGCGCCGAATCCATAAACTTATTCCAGCGCTATATTTAGTGCTTGTAGTCCATTCCGTTGCTTTGATGCCCGCAAGTTACTGGGCCAGCGTGAACGGCATGGTTATGGCAGTGTTACTACTTTCAGGCGTCTCAGCTACCTTCATCATATTGGCCAAACGCATTGGCCATAAACGCACTCATGTGGGACGTGTTGTTATGATTCGCCCCCATGAAAATCAAACACTGGAGGTGGTTTGCGATCCCGGGCCCGACTGGCGTGGACACACCCCGGGACAATTCGTTTTCTTGACGTTTGATCAAGACGAAGGCGCACACCCTTTTACCATTGCGTCTGCACCAAAAGAGTCGGGCACTACGCAACTTACCTTCCATATTAAAGATCTCGGCGACTACACAGCAAAGCTGGCCCAAACACTAAAAATCGATCAGCCTGTTGCTATTGAGGGTCCGTACGGAAAATTTCAGTGCAATCAAGGCCGAAAAAATGCCTTGCAGGTATGGCTGGCCGCAGGCGTTGGTATCACCCCGTTCCTTGCATGGGTTGAGGCATTAGAAAACAAAACCCTTAACCGGCCAACCAGCTTGCATTACGTGGTAACGCGGCGGGACGGAAACCACTTTGTGTCGTTACTGGAACAAAAGTGCCGCGAGATTACTAATTTGGAACTCCACGTACACGAAACAAAGACAAAAGGCCGTTTTAACGCCGACACTTTCTTATCTGCGCTATCTCAAGGTAAAGCGATAGACCTCTGGTTTTGCGGCCCATCAAAACTGGCGAACCATATCCACAAGGCGCTGAAAACACAGGGTTTGTCAAACGTTGACATACATCAGGAATTATTCAATTTTCGATAATTTAGTACCGAATTGATGTTTTTTTGATATTCATTTGACGATTTTTTGTTGCCCCGGGCGCTATCTTTACCGCACATATCATCACTTTATTGATTGGACTATGCCGGTGTTTAAAGAATTGCGCTCCCCTCTGAAAAAAAATAACGTCAACGAGAAACTACTGTTGTCCGTTGTCGTACCCGTTTACAACGAAAGACAGGCTCTGCCCGTTTTATACCAACGCGTCCAAGCCGTTTTGCAATCTATCCCCATAAAGAATGAGTTGATTCTTGTCGACGACGGCAGCAAAGACGGCAGTGACGACTGGATTGCAGACCTTGCATTACGTGTGCCCAATGTCCGAGCCGTTCGCTTGAGCCGAAACTTTGGCAAGGAAGCGGCTCTAACGGCGGGCATTGACCATGCCAATGGGGACGCAGTCATTATTCTGGATGCAGACCTGCAAGATCCACCTGAACTCATTCCACAGATGCTGCAGGCATGGCACGAGGGAGCCGATGTTGTCGCCATGAAACGACGTTCCAGAGCCGGGGAAAGCTTTACCAAAAAAACCAGTGCGCATTTTTTTTATCGGCTACTGAACCGCATTAGTGACACAGATATTCCGGAGGACACCGGTGATTTTCGGTTAATGAGCCGCAAAGCGGTGAATGCGCTGGCGGCCTTGCCCGAGCGTAACCGCTACATGAAAGGCTTATTCGCGTGGATCGGATTGCCGACAACCGTTATTGAGTATGATCGTGCTCCGCGCGCGGCAGGCCAAAGCCAGTGGAATTACTTGAATTTGTTCCATTTGGCTTTTGAGGGAATCACCTCATTTTCAATCGCTCCGCTTCGTCTGGCCACCCTGGCCGGCGTCACGACCGCGTTACTGGGTATTCTGTTCGCAGGTTGGATTGTCATTAAAACCCTGGTGCTAGGCGAACCCACACCCGGTTATCCCTCTCTAATCGCATTAATTACTTTCCTGGGCGGCGTGCAATTAATTTCCATCGGCCTGCTTGGCGAATACATGGGTAAAACCTACTTCGAGGCGAAACAACGCCCGGTTTATCTGGTGCGTGACGTATTGCAAACGAAGTCTGTCCGTCTGACTCAAACCCGTACACAAGGACATCAACGTGATGCGGCGTAACACTGGCTTTCTTGCTCTATTGGGCATTGCGCTGATCGTTCCGCTATTTGCGATGATGCTCATTCCGCTGGCCGATACGTCGGAACCCCGTTATGCGGAAATTGCCAGACTCATGTATGAATCGGGCGACTGGATTACCCCCTGGTTTGCGCCTGGCAATCCGTTTTGGGGCAAGCCGCCACTTTCGTTCTGGCTGCAAGCTATATCAATGCATATTTTCGGCCCCACTGAGTTTGCAGCACGGCTGCCTTCCTGGATTGCCACCCTTCTTACATTGGGTTTGCTTTATCGTTGTTGCGCAACCCTATTCAACGCCACAACCGCACGCCTTGCTGTTCTGATTTACGCTACATGTGCGCTTTCATTTGTTTCGTCGGGCGCCGTACTGACTGACCCGTTCCTAGTGTTGGGCACCACCCTTTGCATGACCGGATGGATCATGGCGGCAAACTCGTCTGGGTTATTCTGGCGTTATAGCTTTTTCATTGGGCTGGTTGTTGGCTTGCTGGCTAAAGGCCCTCTGATTCTTGTTCTGTCAGGCGGCGCAATTGTCTTATGGATGCTCTTTTACCCCCAAGCCCGCAGAACGATCCGTTCCCTACCATGGTTAAAAGGGATCGCCCTCACGTTCGTTTTGAGTGCGCCCTGGTATCTTGCCGCGGAATTTAAAACCCCGGGTTTCCTGAACTATTTCTTCCTGGGAGAACACTTTCTGCGTTTTGTCGACCCAGGCTGGAAAGGCGACCTATATGGCACTGCCCACAAAGCGCCCTTCGGGACCATCTGGTACTACTGGCTCCAGGCATCCTTCCCGTGGGGCTTGGCAGGGTTGTTTATTTTGATGAAAGGTTTGCTCAAAACTAAGCAGCGAACCGCCATGCGTCAACGCCTGTCGGATCCTCGCTTGGGCTACTTTTTGGCCTGGAGCCTTTTTACACCCTTATTTTTCACATTGTCGGGCAATATTCTTTGGACATACATTCTTCCTTCACTGGGCGGTTTCAGCATCTGTCTGGCCTACGCGTGCCCACAGTCCAGCGCAGAAGAACACTCTGCCGGTCAAAAAACAAACTACCCTTGGCGAGCATCCGGCCCAGCCTTCCTGGCCATGATTGCACCCACCGCCGTCGTGGTACTCATCGCAATGGTTTCTTACACCCCCAACCTGATTAAAACCGAAAAGCTTTTGGTGCAGCACACCCGCACGACCAACCCTTCCGGCATTCCGCTTTATTACCTTGACGAAGTGCCGTTTTCTGCGCGATTCTATTCTTTTGAGTCGGCAAAGCCCCTTAAAGAGCAGGAAGTCACAAGCAAAATGAGTTCAGGTCAAAGTTTTTGGCTGGCGGTTCCAAAGAATCGATTGGAATCAGCGCGCGCCGACTTAAAAAATCCAGTTTTCGCCAGTAAACGCCACAATTTATATTTAATAAACAATCCAAAACAGCACGCACTAACTGCACGGGCAAAACAAACTAATCTGAACGAACCCATCACCCAATGAGCGAAACGCAACTCAAAATTCTAATTGTTGAAGATCACAAAGCGTTAGCGGAAAACCTATATGAGTTTTTTGGGCAAAACCCCCGTTATATCCTCGACTTCGCGCCCGATGGGTTAACCGCTTTGCACCTGATTGCCGGTCACCACTACGACATCATTATCCTTGATGTGATGTTGCCGGGCGTGTCGGGCTTTGAAATTTGCAAGCGGATACGGCTTGACCTCAAACAAAGTACGCCCGTCATTCTGATGACGGCCAAAGACCTCTTAGAGGATAAGGAAACCGGCTTTGGTGTGGGTGCAGATGACTATTTGGTAAAACCTTTTAATTTGCGGGAGCTACAACTTCGTGTTGAGGCGCTGGCGCGGCGCCACGACAAAAACAATGCAATATTAACCAGTATTCCGGGCATTTCTTACAACGCAGCAACACACTCTGTTTTAGTCAACGGATATAAGCCGCTTGAATTAACAGGTACGTCAGCCCGGATTTTCGAACAACTCGTTAACGCTTATCCGGACTTAGTTTCTTACGACCAAATTGCCGAGGCAGTATGGGGCGACCGAGAAGTCGACCGACACACCATTCGAACACATGCTTATGCACTTCGAAAATTGCTTCAGCAACAATTTGGAAAGCCGCTGATAAAAACCCGGCATGGCCTTGGTTACCATTTGACTGCACCCGGTGAGCCAGAGTAATGCGATCTATTTCCCATCGGATTTATCGAACCTCGGCGCTGATTAGCCTGGTTTCACTTATTGTTGTGTTTTTAGGCGTTACCTGGGTAAGCGAAGACCTCGAGTCGACCATGCTTCGAATGGAGTTAACCCAAGAGCGCGAGTTTTTTATGGGAGACGATTTTGATCCAGAACAAACCATTTTGCGCGAAACTTCCGGCTTAACTCTGGCTTATATCCCAAACACCAAAACACACAATACGCCTGAAAGCTTTTACCAGCCCTCTGCTGCACCCATTATATTTGAAGGGCTTGGGCCTGGTTTTTCCGGGGAAGTTTACCAAAACGATGAAACCTACCTAATATCAGTACAAGCACTGCAACATGGCGTGCTTTATCTGGCCAGAAATATTACACACTTTGAAAAGCGCGAATGGCTTTTTCGGCTTGCACTACTCATTGTTATCTTGCTGGTGGCGGCTGTTACCGCCCTACTTTCAATTATCGAAGCAAAGCGCATTGTTAAACCATTAAAGTCGCTATCTAACGAAATTGAAAAACTGCCCGTTGGTGCCAATATGCCTCGGTTGCCAAAAAACTGGCAAGATGCAGAGCTACATAGTATTGCCCGCTCGTTCAACCTGTTTGTCACGCAACTTGAAGCCTACGTTAAACGGGAAAAGTCATTGCTTAACATGGCCAGCCATGAATTCCGAACGCCTTTAGCTGTGATATCCGGTGCGATCGATATTCTTGAAACGCGTGGCACACTGAACGCACAAGATCAGGCAACGCTTGCTCGCATTCGGCGCGCCACTGCCGAAATGCAAACCAATGTGAACGCCCTGCTAACCCTTGCCCGCAAGGAAACAGTAGACACAGCAACTGCCCAAACGGTTTCTCTCCCATCGCTGATTCACCAAACAATTGACGACTTATCGGTTAATTTTGCAGTCGATTCACGCTTAAGTTTCAGTGCCCATAAACCTGTGAGCGTTCACGCGGACCCCGCATTGATGCAAATGCTTTTGCGTAACCTTCTTCAAAATGCACTTCAACACACCAGCGGCCGTGTCTATATTGAGTTAGACGAAAACACCCTGGAAATTCACGATGAAGGCTCCGGTCTTCCCGAAGAGGCAAGGGTTTTGCTAACCTCTGCCGGTCCCGCCCGCTCGCCTGCCGCAGTGACTTCGGGTTTAGGCCTTTATTTGGTTACGCTAATCGCAGAGCGCCTGAATTGGCCACTCGAACTAGCGCAAGAAGGCAAAGGCACGCTAATACGCCTACATATCAACCACCATTAAAGCGATTGCGCTGCACGCTTACAGTTAAAGTTACGACACCAAATATGAAATTCCTGATCTTTCTAGGCTCCGCAAGACAAAGCTCGCCCCCGCACCCACCCCGTTTGGGCGAACGCGTTACCCAAGCCTGCAAGCGCTATTTTCAACGCGTTTTCCCAGAACACGAAATTGAAATCATAGACCCGCTTTTGATCGAGACAGGTTCCGTGTTCAAGCCCCATTTTGCTTACGGCCCACGCACCGTTCCAGAAACACTGGACACACTGGCGAACAAAATTCGAAACGCCAACGGTTACCTTATGGTGAGCCCGGAATACAACCACAGCATGAGCCCCGCCTTAGCCCACTTGTTGAACCATTTTGGCAGCTCAAACTTTGCGTATAAGCCCAGCCTCATCGTGACCTACTCTGCGGGTCAATGGGGTGGCGTGCGCGCCGCAATGGGGATGCGAAGCTTCTTGTCGGAGCTGGGCTGCCTGCCCGTTTCCGCCATGATTCACGTACCCAAAGCGGCTGAAGTATTTGATAGTACGGGGCACTGCACCCAAACGGATACGGATGCGCAATGGGCGTCTTATTTTGAACGCGGCATCAGCCAACTGCTGTGGTGGGCACAAGCCGCGGCAACGCACGCTGAACAGGTAAACCCCCACGACCTGATCAAACACTTTCAGCGTGATCCTTCCCAACGCAATGCGCCTTGAAAACGGCTCGTTCTAAAAACGGAGAACGCGAAGCGCATCTTCGTTGAACAGCACAACAGTTAAACCTTTCAGTGGCCCATGAGTTTATCCATGGCGCCGGGTTTATCATGTACGGCAAAACGGTCGACCAAAGTTGAACTGGCCTCATCCAAACCAACAACCTCAACTTCGGTTCCCTCGCGACGAAACTTCAGAATGACGGCGTCCAGAGAACTAATCGCCGTGATGTCCCAAAAACGTGCGCGATTCAGGTCAATCACCACTTTTTCAATCACCTCTTTGAAGTCGAATGAAGCGGTGAATTTCTCGGACGAGGCAAAGAAAACCTGGCCCACAATGGTGTACACCCGTTCACGCCCCTCGTTGCGTGTTTCAGATGTAATACGCAATACCCGCCCCACTTTATGCGCAAAGAAAATGCCACTTAACAAGACACCAACCAGAACACCTTTTGCCAAATCATGCGTTGCGACAACCACAATTACTGTAGAGACCATCACAATGCTTGACGTTTTCGGGTGACGCACCAAGTCGCGCAACGAACCCCAGCTAAATGTACCGATTGACACCATAATCATGACGGCAACCAATGCCGCCATTGGAATTTTCTCGACCCACGGGCCCAAAAAAACCACCAAAATCAACAAGAACAAGCCGGCTACGAAGGTCGACAAGCGGCCACGCCCACCCGATTTCACGTTAATAACCGATTGCCCGATCATGGCGCACCCAGCCATGCCGCCCAGGAAACCCGTTGCGATATTGGCAACCCCCTGCCCGGCACACTCACGATTCTTGTTGCTGCGTGTATCTGTCAGGTCGTCAACAATTTGTGCGGTTAGCAGGGATTCAAGCAAACCCACCACGGCTAATGTCGCCGCATAAGGAAAAATAATCTGCAGCGTTTCGAAGTTCAGCGGAATATCAGGCAACAAGAACACCGGCAACGTATCCGGCAACTCACCCATATCGCCAACGGTACGGATATCCAGCCCCAGTGTTAATGAAATGGCCGTTAACACCACGATACAGACTAGGGGCGACGGAACCGACCGAGTGACGTACGGAAACAAATAAATAATTCCCAGGCCGCCGGCCACCATAACGTAAACCGCCCATGGAACATTAATCAACTCAGGCAATTGGGCCATAAAAATAAGGATGGCCAAGGCATTAACAAACCCCGTAATCACTGAACGAGAGACAAACCGCATTAATACACCCAGTCGTAGCAACCCAGCCAGAATTTGAAGCACTCCAGTAAGAATAGTGGCAGCCAGCAAATATTCCAGCCCATGCTCCTTGACCAGCGTAATCATCACCAACGCCATGGCCGCGGTAGCTGCGGAAATCATGCCCGGGCGCCCTCCGGTAAAAGAGATAACGACCGCAATACTGAACGAGGCGTATAACCCAATTTTGGGGTCGACCCCGGCAATAATGGAAAACGCGATGGCTTCTGGAATAAGGGCTAACGCAACTACGATACCCGCCAGGATATCGCCGCGAATGTTGGAAAACCACTCTTCTTGAATTTGTTTGAATTGCATGGGGGAGGCTCAACAATTTGCAAATTAGAACGAACCCACATGCAGATAACATGTCGCAGCTGGCAACAATCTCTTTTTGGCTGCTGCGCGCCATGCACGCGAGGGGACGTTTCGTATTTGCGAAAACTATGGAAGTACGCCGCAAGCCCGGAAACCTTGAAGGCTGGCTTGAATACGACGCAAAAAACAGGCTGGATCAGCTCGGCAGAACCAATCAGATAAGAAAGGAAATTTACATGGGTCTGTAAGTTAAGACGCCAGTGGCAAAGACCAACACAGCGCTGAACGGATTAAACGGCGGTGCCGTTAACGGCACCAAAGCCCACCATTTTAACATGTGACAATGGAAACCCCCTAGGTCTTACTGGGCATTAAAGAAGATGAAGCGCTGGCTAAACTTTAACCAACTCATTCTCGCCACTAAAGCGGAAATAAGCAACGCGCTCCTGCAATCGAGCTGCCTGCGTTCCATCTTCAACCATGACATAGAACGTATCAAGCGGCTGCATAACGCGTGCGGCTTGCCTATAGTAGTCTTCACTATGAAACTGTTTGAGTCAGTAACGACCAAATTTTCAAGGTAAGGCCACAACAACAGCCGCGGGGTCAACCCTGGCCCAAGCGGGTTGCCCAACCGCAAATGCTTGCCCCCCATTTTGAAACCCCACCAAAATGGCGCCACAACCTAAGCGCATCGAAATTTCTGCTTTCCCCGACGAAACGGTCACAACCTCAACCTGCCCAGCCAACACGTTTTCTGTATCCTCAACAGGAGGCTCTGACTGAACGGGCACCGCCGTAGCTTTGCACAATGCCAGCACGGTTAAACCCGGCTCCAGGCCCAACAGCTGCGCACTTTCGTGCGTTACCAAAGCCTGCATTAACGTACCGTCGGATAACGCCAGGGTAACCATTTGCCCGTGAGCACCCGGTGCAAGTTCGCGTACCCTGCACACCCATTGATTACGCATGCTCGTTCTAAGACCGAATGCCGTCACATGACCAGTAGCAGACGCTTGTTGCATGGCCACCTGGCGAACCTGTGCAAAATAATCAAAAGCTTCCAAAACTTGACGCCCCGCTGTTGTAAGTTGCGCCCCACCCCCGCCACTGCCGCCTACTGCCTTTTCTACCAACGGTGTACCAGCCAGGTTACCCAGGGTTTCAATGGCCTGCCACGCGGCTTTGTAACTAATGCCCGCATCGCGAGCCGCCTCTGATATAGAGCCCACAGCATCAATACGCCGCAAAACATCAATACGTTTGTCGGCAATGTCGTGCCCCAACGCGGCATCCAGTCGAAGTGGTGAAGGATTACTCATACAAAACTTGCCAAGCGATAAAGTTACCGGTAGCATAATCGCTATTCCATTTATGAATAGCGAAGCAAATGTGCCCTGCTACAAAAATACTTGCTTCTTTGCTGTTAGCGAATTTGCTTTTACCCCAACTCGCACGGGCAGATACTGTTAATGTAGCCGTTGCCGCGAATTTTGCGGCACCCATGAAAGAAA
>NZLH01000108.1 GCA_002694155.1 Pusillimonas sp.
CACGACCGTGGTAAAGCGGGTGGGTGAAGAGCCTGGCGCTGAAGTCTTGCTAAGTTTAATGGTGCCGTTCGCAGCCTATTTTGCGGCTGAACATATTGGTGCTTCGGGCATTTTGGCGGCGGTTTCCGCGGGCGTGACCATGAGTTATGTGGAACTAAGCGGCTCTTCTAGTGCGCTTACGCGTATGCATCGACAAACTACCTGGAACGTGGTGCAGTTTGCGTTGAATGGCACAATGTTTGTGCTACTGGGCGAGCAATTACCGGGTATTTACACCGGAGCGGTCGAAGCATTGGCTCAAACCGGCCATCACAACCCGTTGTGGCTGGTGGTGTACGGGCTGGTTATTTGTATTGTGCTGGGGGTGTTCCGTTTTGCTTGGGTGTATGTGTCGGTGCGCTTCGAGGGGTGGCGCAAGCGGCGGCGAGGAGTATCGTTTCCCCACGTTAGTAAAGGCATGATAATGGTGTTGACACTGGGCGGCGTGCGCGGCGCTATCACGCTTGCAGGGGTTTTAACCTTACCACTGGCTTTAGACAACGGTGAAGCGTTCCCGGCGCGTGATTTAGCCATTTTGCTGGCGGCCACCGTAATTATTACGTCGTTAGTGTTAGCCAGCGCCTTAATGCCTACGGTTGTGAAAAGGTTGCGTTATCAATCAAGTGGCATCAAGCGTGAACAACAAGAATATTTAGCTATTCATACTGCGCGCGAAGCGGCTGAGCGGGTGTTGCAAGAAGAAGTGGCGCGGTTAACCTCTGAGTACCCAGAGGGACGCGAGCAAGACCTTATATCCAGTGTGGCAGAGCGTTTATTGGCCGATGTGCGCGCCGTTTCAGCTGTGTCTGAATTAGGTTTGCCAGACGAGTGGCTGGCACACGAACAGCAGATAGAGCATCAGTTAAGAATGGCGGTAATTGATGCCGCACGCAAGAGTATTTTTGCACTAGCGCGACAGCACAAAATTTCAGATGAACTAGCGCGCGAAATGGTGGCTCGGCTGGATATGGAAGAAGTACGAAGCCGGCATTAATAAAGGTGACATTCACTTAAGCTGGCGAGGTGTGTTAAGCGTGTAGAGATCAAAATCGGGATAGTATGCGGTTCAACGTTCAGTTTCAGAAGGGTGCCCGATTTAAGCGTTTGTGTAAGCGTTTATACTGAAAATGCTGTTTTCTAAATCATTTCAGTAATATAGTTATATCTAGAAATTATTATTTTGGCCGAAATTTAATTGGTTGTTAAATTAAAGTTGTAAGGTAATCCAGAAACACAAGGAGGACCCCATGGCAGCATCCCCTATCCCGGTTAAACAACCACGCACTTACGTTTTAATTCATGGGGCGTGGCACGGCGGTTGGGTATGGAAAGAAATGGCAACCGAGCTGCGCTACATGGGGCACGAGGTTTATACGCCTTCGTTAACGGGGCTTGGGGACAGAAGGCATCTTGCCCATCAAGATATAACGCTTGACACCCATACTGACGATATTGTGAATTTGATTCTTATGGAGCAATTGCATAATGTCGTTCTGGTTGGGTGGAGTTACGGGGGAATGGTTGTAAGCAACGTACTGGCCCTTATTCCCGATCGAATCGGCGCGGTGATGTATTTCGATGCATTCGTGCCCGAAACCGGAAAATGCCTCGCCGATTATGCTGGTGAAAAAGGGCGGGTATTTCGCGAACATACCTGGCCCGATCAGCGTGTGCCGCCGTTTCCGCTGAAGGCCTTTGGTGTTACCGATGAAAAACTTTGTGAACGTATACAACGGCGTTTGGTGTGTCAGCCATTGCAGACTTTCTTGCAGCCCTCGAAAGCCTTAAGAGCGGCCTGCCATTCCGCATTCCTATGTCATGGCGTCTGCCTACGACGGAACACCCTTCAGGCAGTTCTACGACAAATTCATCGACGATCCACATTGGTCGGTTCGGACGTTAAACACAGGGCATTTGGCAATGCTTACCGACCCAATTGGTACGTTTCAATTATTGGCAGATGTGGCGCCAGGCGAAGTTCAAGTACCTGGGTAGTTGGGCGATATAAGTCGTCGATGATTTTGAGTTCGAACAACGCCAAACCGTGGATGAAATTCATTCCAGTCGCGCACAGCCTGGCGCAAATTGTCGGTTGAGGCACTAACAAAATTCCACCACATTTTTACCGGCTCAGGGAACGGATGACCGCCAATAAGCAGCAACCGGGTGCCGGGGCTTAAATACACCGTAATGGTGTTAATGCCGGGTGGCCAATACGCCAGCGCGCCCGGCGTTATTCGCTGTATGCCGTTTTGCTGTGTTTGTGCGGCGTTTTGCGTTTGTTGTGTTTGGCTAATAAGTTGCACTTCACCATTCAACACCATAATGCCGTGTTCGAACGTTGGGTTTAGCGGTAAAACCGCTGTTGCACCGCCGTTGGGTGCAAATACATCAAGCCCCAGCAGGGGTGAATGCACTTCAACAGGCGAAGTTTGGTTTTTAAACTGGCCTGCTAGCAGCGTGTAGTGCAGGCCACCGGCGCGCCATTCAGGCAGGCGGCTGTAATGTTGGAACGCCGGCGCGATAGTTTCTTTTTCGGGGGGCAGGGCAATCCATAATTGTGCGCCGTGCAAATGTGTTTCGCCGGGTAGCGAGTCTTCAGTGTGCGATACACCCTTTCCAGCTGTCATTAAATTTACCTGGCCGGGTCGAATAACCTGGTTATAACCTAAGCTGTCGCGGTGGCGAATCTGGCCTTCCAGCATCCAGGTGAAGGTTTGTAAACCAATATGGGGGTGCGCCCCCACATGCATACCCGTTGGCCTGTGCGCGCTAGCTTTTTCGTTAAGTTCGCCACTGAAATCGAACTTCGCAGGGCCGATATGGTCTAGAAAGCACCACGCGCCAATCATGCGTTGCTCGCGCGTTGGCAGGGCACGCCGAATAGAGAAACCGGGGCTAAGCTCGTGGGTGCGAGATTGAATGATGCGTGCACTTTCGGTGGGTTGTTCATCACGGCCGGTGGATGATTGGGTGCCAGGGCTGGGAGACGAGTTCGTTGTCATGATATAAGTATGGCGTTATACAAGGAGGAAAAATGCGTTTGCGTTTGCTTTATTTGGCCCCTTTGGCCTTGATATTGGCAGCTTGCCAGAGTTCGGGTGGTTTGGGTAGTGGTGGTTCCAGCGCGTCTTCCGCGTCGGGGGCTTCTGCCGCGGCTTCCTCTTCCTCTACGCGCGGCGCGCCCGCTTCATCTATTTCCGGCGAGTGCGCTGCAGCAGATTTTCAGAACCTGGTTGGCACTTCAGGCGACGCCGTTGACCGCAACAGGCTTCCTGCAGGTACCCGTGTACTGCGCCCAACAACGCCTATGTCAACCGACTATCGCACGGAACGTATGAATGTGTATATAGATGAATCGGGCCAGGTAGAAAAAGTGGTGTGCGGCTAAGGTTTAAATGCTGGTTTCCGCACGGGCATGGGCGGTACCTGTTCCAGCGTGGCCAACCCTAGCCGGTAATGCCAGTATGCCCACGAGCGTTCGTTGAACTGGCCGGTTTCGGGCATGGCGAGCCCGGGCACAATGCTAACGCCAAGGCCGGCACGTACCATTTCGAAGCCGGTTGTAACGTGGCCCACTTCTTGTACAACCTGGTGTTCGATGCGTAAATCACTTAGTAGTTGGTCAATTAGGCGACGGCTGCCCGATGCTTGGTCAAGCAGTATCAGGTTGGCCCCGGCCAGTGCTTTCCAGCGAAGCGGGCTGGCCCCGGGTGTATGGGGGTGAACCGCTACAAATGGGTCGGTTAGCAATACTTCACTGTGCAGTTCGCGCAGATGCGTTTCGTCGGGCTCAACAATAATGCCAAAGTCGACCTCGCCACCCAGAATGCTGTTCAGCACGTCGTGTTGAATGCGGTCGCGCAGGATAACTTGCAGGCCGGGTTAAGCCAATGCGTTCGCCGGCGCGGCTGAAATTGCGTTCGGTAGCCACGAAACGAAATACCTGAAGTTGTTTGAGGCTGATATTCATTTTGCCCGCTATCCTGCTGTTTGTTTTTACTTATGCAAATAATTGCATGTCTATCGAATAAATTAATTTCATTTTTATTCGAAATTGGCGTTCAATAGCGTTCATGAAGCGCATTCCTTTTCTTCCCGATACTTATACTTTCTTGTTGGTTGGCACGGTGGTGCTGGCCAGCGTGTTGCCTGCAACAGGTGTTTTTGCAATTGTGCTGAAGTATGTCACCACCTTTGCCATTGCGCTGTTGTTCTTTTTGCATGGTGCCAAGCTTTCGCGCCAGGCCATTTTGAATGGCATTACGCATTGGCGCTTGCATGCGCTTATTTTGGGCTGCACATTTGTGTTCTTTCCCGTGATGGGTTTTGCGTTAAAGCCGTTGATGTTGCCGCTGGTGAATGCCGAGCTGTATCAGGGCGTGCTGTATATGTGCATGTTGCCCGCTACAGTGCAGTCGGCCGTGGCACTGACGGGTATTGCGCGGGGTAATGTGCCGGCGGCGGTGTGCAGCGCGTCGGTATCAACCCTGTTGGGCATTATGGTGACCCCGTTTTTGGTTAACGAGCTGATTGCCCCAACAACCGGCGCCACTTCGCCAGTTGATTCAATTATTAACATTTTTGCCCAGTTAATGTTGCCGTTTCTGGCGGGGCATTTTTTGCGGCCGTATTTTGATTCGGCGTTTCGTAAAGCAGGTAAGGGCTTGTCTTATATCGATCGAGGCTCAATTTTGTTGGTTATCTATAGCGCCTTTGGCGCGGCGGTAGTAGAGGGAATCTGGCAGCAGATTTCGGCAGTAATGGTTATGGGCCTGGTTGTGATTAGCCTGGTGTTTTTGGCGCTGGCCATGGGCTTTGTTTATGGCTTGGCGAAGTTGTTTGGCTTTAGTCGGGAAGATCGTATTACTGCGTTGTTTGGTGGCGCCCAGAAAAGCTTGGCCAGTGGTGTGCCCATGTCGCAAGTGCTGTTTGTGCCATCGGTGGCCGGCGTTATGGTGCTGCCACTTATGATTTTCCATCTGCTTCAGCTGATAGTTAGTTCAATGCTGGCGCAGCGCTGGCACCGCCAGGCAAAAACGGAATAGTCCGCTTACCGATAGTTAGTGTACGGTTAACTTGTGTTCTTTGAACGCGATCGCCGTTATCGTCTTTTTCATTATTGGGTGGTGGTTGAAAGGCAGGCGCTAAAGAAAACCGGGTCATAGCCGTTACCCCCGTTTAAGCACAAAATTTATAGGGCTTTTACAGGAGGGGACAGTGAATCGGTTCAAAATTGGCACGCGGCTTACGTTAGGTTTCGGTCTGATATTGGTGTTTATGGCCATCCTGGTGGCGGTATCGTTATTAAGAATGAATGCCGGTGCGCAGGCGACCACCCAAATTACGGAGCGCGGCGTAGCGGTAGAACGTTTGGTTTCACGCTGGTTAAGCGTAATGAACGAAAACGGCATTCAAATGCAAATTTTGGGCCTGTTGTACGACCCAGGCCTGCGTAAAGAGTTTGAAGCCGCCATTGAAAAAGGTAGCGCAGAAAGCACAAAGTTGCAGCAAGAATTGCAGTTAATGCTTAGCGACCCTGAAGAGCTGGCGCTATTTCAAGATACGCAACGTAAGCGGGCGGCATTTAATACAGCCAATAGTGAAGCATTACAGGCGCAGCGCGACGG
>NZLH01000109.1 GCA_002694155.1 Pusillimonas sp.
CGACCATGACTGCCAATAAAGATCAAATCGCAGCCGTGCTCTTCTGCAGCCTGAACAACGCCATCGGCCACATTGAAGTTAGTTGCAGATACCGCCTGCACTTTTACCCCAGCTGTTTCAGCGCGGTCAGTGACCGCTTTCAAATATTTTTGCGCTTGTTCAGCGGCCGTTTTATCGTAATCTTCATCGGTAATTGCATAAGCTGCCGCCATGCCATCGAAGCCTACTGTTGCTGCAAAAGGCTGCCTAACATGAAGTGCAACTACTTCAGCACCTACCTTCTTGGCAAAACAAATACCTTTGTTGGCAGACTGGGTAGACAGTACGGAACCATCGGTAGGGATAAGAACTTTTTTGAACATAATGTGTAAGCCTCTGGTTTATCGTAAACGTAATCGTACGCATACCCTGTAAAAAAATAAAGCCTGTTTGCAACGCTTGTTTGCGTTAAATCAAGAAGTACTGGCTGCTTGAAACAACTGCGTGCACCGGGCACCACTACGACAATACGCCAAAATAGGTTTGGGCATGGTTTTCAGTAGCTGCCCAAACTGGTTGACATCTTCAGCCGTAATCGCGCCGCTAACAACCGGTTGATACGCAACCTCGAGGCCAGCAGCCTTAGCAGCCGCCATAACATCCTGCGAAGCAGGCTGATCGGCCCCACCTTCAAAGTCGGGGCGATTAATGATGACGCTTTTATAACCAGCCTGAGCCACAGCCGCCATATCGTCGGCAGACAATTGGGGGGCAACAGAAAAAGCGTCGGTTAAAGGGTTAACAGGAACCGCCATGTGAATTCTCCGCAATAAAGCGCTGGGGGTGCCCAACGCATGAAATCTAACAACTACAGTGTACTACTGTACTAACGTAATTGAAGCGAATTTGTCGCCAACCAGCCAGCAAAATCGGTGCTTCTTAAAATGTCGTATTCTGCGCGGCGCTGATTATCGTACGTGTCTTTACCACATTCTGGATGACACATTAGAACATCGCCATCTTCAGCAGCACCAAGCCAGGCTTGCATGTATTTCGAGTATGCGCGCGCCCCCCCAGTAAAACCATAAACGCCCAAAAAGCCTGCGTTAGTAGTAAACCCCTTCCTGCTTGCCCGACGAACCAAGGCGGCTGAGCCCAAAGTTTGAATAATGGCAGCCTTCAACTTTAGCGACAGCGGCAGCCCATACGCGTGTCTGGCTTTTGTGCTGCGCAACCAGGGGCGTTGGGCTGCAGAACCGTAACGTTTTTCCAGCTCGGTTAGTAAGGCGTCGCGAATAACGGGTAACTGATGCACATGTAAATGGCCATCAATATAGTCGGGCGCCCGGCCCATTACTTTCTCGAAAGAATCAAGCTGGCGCGCAACAGCACGTTGAATGTCGCTTGTATTCAACAAGCGCAAATAAGCCGCAACAATTAGCTTGTTAATGGGCATTACCCTGTCGGTCTGACCAAAATCATCGGTGAAATTCAAATGCAAGCCTGTTTGCAGCGCAGTACCTTTTAACAAGGCTGCATCGCGAACAAAAACAGGGCCATCTACCAGGCAACTGGCTGAACTTAAACGCCCCCATTCGGCGAGCGCTAGAATAGCCGCATTGGCCGCGGCGTTCATACCGAAATCATCGGCACATACCGTTAAGATTTTATTCTTACCCATTAAATCCGCATTGCATTATTAAGCAAGATGAAAAGTACATTGAAACAACTGGTTTGGTTTGTTGCGGTAGGTTGTAGTGCCGCAGCCACCCACTGGCTGGTTGTGGTTGCCTTTGTTTCAGGCTTGCACACTGCGCCCCTTTTAGCAAACGTCATAGGTTGGCTGGTGGCATTTTCTGTTTCATTTACAGGACATTATCTACTTACATTTCGCCACCAGCACGCCCCATTATGGCAGGCTGTTCGGCGTTTTTTTCTGGTTTCAGCGTTGGGTTTTACTGTAAACGAGGCCAGCTATGCATTACTGCTTTCTGCCACAACCATTCGCTACGACATCTTGCTGGCCTTTATCTTAATTGCCATCGCGGTTTTAACATTCATTCTTGGGCGCTTCTGGGCATTTCGCGGGGCGCGGCACCCGCATTAGCGTTGTTTTCGCCTTCCTGGTTGTAAGCAGCCAAACCGCGCCCGGCATGTTTGCGCACAATATATACTGGCCGCCCTTTTACTTCTCCAAAAATACGCCCAATATACTCACCCAAGACACCTACTGAAATTAAATTCACACCAGCGAAAAACAGAATAACCGTGGCCAGAGTAGTAAACCCCTGCACCGGATCGCCATAAAGCAAGTGCTTAACAACGGTGAACAGGCCATAAGCGAACGAAAGCAATGAAATAATAATACCCAGCACGCTTAACAGGCGCAGCGGCCACGTTGTGAAGGCCGTTAAACCATCAATAGCAAACCCAAACAGCTTAAAAGGATGAAAACTGGTTTGCCCATGCAGCCGCTCGGGCGGGTTGTAATACAACGGTTCCGATTTAAACCCTACCCAAGCGAACAAACCCTTCATAAAGCGGTTACGTTCAGGCAGCATCATTAACGCGTCGACTACCACGCGGTCCATTAAACGAAAGTCGCCGGCATTTTCCGGTACACGCACGCCACCCGGCGTACGCATAAGCTGATAGAAAAGTTTGCTTCCAAAGCGCTTAAATGTCGACTCATCGTCGCGACTGGCCCGCACAGCGTAGACCATGTCAGCCCCCGCCTCCCAGCGCGCCAACATTTCCGGGATTAAAGCAGGAGGGTGTTGAAGGTCGGCATCCATACTAACCACTACCTGCCCTTTGGCTGCCCTTTGGCTGCCGCCAACCCAGCGCTTAGCGCTGCCTCTTTACCAAAATTGCGCGATAGCTGCAGATGAACAAGTTCTGGGTAATCGCGCGTCCAGGTCGACAATAAGTCGGCTGTGCCGTCAGTACTGCCATCATCAACCACAATGACTTCGCACGCTGGCGCAAGTTTCTTCAACACGGCTAACAAGCCGGGCAACAATACACCCAGGTTCGCCTCTTCATTAAGGCAAGGCACAATGCAGCTTATTGACTGTAAACGAGACTTCATTTGCAATAACACGACACATGACGGCGCCGGGGGTTCGCCCGACGCTGCTTTTGTCTCTTATAAATTGGCAGGAAATTGTTCGGAGTGTACCCGCTATCGGGCAACTAAAAAACCAATTGACAACATCATGGGATAATTAATAAGATACTAAAAATATATATCTTTAAAGAGGTGTCTCATGACTGATCGCGAAAGCCTGGGAACCGTAGACGAAGTCAGCGATTTTGTTTATCGCTTCTACGATCGTGTACGTGAAGATGAACAACTGGGTCCCATATTCAATAGTCATATTCAAAATTGGGATACCCACCTGGAAAAAATGGTTCAGTTCTGGTCGTCAATGCTACTGGGTACCGGCACCTATAATGGCACACCCATGCCCAAACACGTGGCCTTGCCCAACCTAAGTGGCGAGCTTTTCGGGCATTGGCTTGCCCTTTTCCATGAAACCATGAATACACTGGAAAACCAGGCGCTAGCCCAACGCGCCGACATGTTTGCCAAACGCATTGCCCGCAGTTTGTGGTACGGGTACCAACTGCACCACAACCCCGATAAACCACTTACCGAGGTTGTTCATGGCTAACGTCATGTTCATACAAGAACCTGGTAAGCAAAAACCGGCAAAGCCCAGCTTAAGTTCCTTTTTAGAACTGGGCTTTCGTCCGTTGTACATTGCAGGCACGGCCTGGGCGCTCATTTCTGTCGCACTCTGGGTGTTCGCTGCGCAATGGCTCAATATGCACATGGGCGCTCTGGCGTGGCATGCCCATGAAATGCTTTGGGGTTTCATCGCCACTATTGCCATGGGGTTCTTGCTTACTGCCAGCGCAACCTGGACAGGCGTTAACCCGATAAAAGGCAGCCCTTTGGCCGCTCTAACCCTGCTATGGGTTAGCGCGCGCATTCTTTACCTTTTTAACGCACCCATTCTGTTTCTATTGGCAGGCATCGCCGAAACACTATTTTTCCTTATGGCGTTTGTCGCGCTGTGGCGGGTTATCAGCCGCACCCAGAACCGCCGAAACTTTGGCCTTCCATGGCTGGCACTGGGTTTAGGGGTAGCCAATATGCTGTATCTGTATGCCGCCTGGCACCAAGACTATATTGCGTTAATGCATTACTTTAATATCGGGCTAATCGACATGGCCGTTATTGCGTTACTGGTTGCTCGTCGCGTTATCCCGTTTTTTGCCATGCGCGCCATCCCAACGTTATCGCTACCCATGCTTACGGGCTTGGGCCAAGTGCAGCTGGGCTTAGGTTTGCTGGCTATTGCAACGGGGTTAGTCAACCTACCCCGGCTTGCCGCCATTATGCTTGCGGCAACAGGGCTCATCAGCCTTTATCAGGTTATCCGCTGGAAACCTGGCTCGGTGCTTGGCAAACCTATTTTATGGGTTCTGTATCTGGGCTATGCATTTCTGGGGTTCGGGCTAATTATTGCGGGGCTTTGGCTAATGGGCTGGACGCCTGCCGTACTATCGCGCACGGCGCTGCCGGCGCATATTATTGGTATGGGTGGCTTCGCGGTGTTAATTATTGGCATGGTAACCCGCACCGCACTGGGCCATTTAGGCCGCCCACTGAAACTTGATCGCAGCATCGTTGCAAGCTATTGGCTTATGCTACTGGCCGTTATTTTACGTGTTGCGGCGCTATGGCCTGGCCCACTTGCTTCCGCACTTATTCATGCGGCTGCCGTTTGCTGGATTGCATGTTTTGGGCTATATCTGTGGCGCTTCATACCTATGCTGATTCGGCCTCGCCCCAACACCCCCCACTGATTTTTAGGGTAAAACCGTGTTTATTCATTTAAAACTATTATTTGCGTTATGCGCTTAACGACCCTAACCGACTACGCCATGCGGCTGCTAATGTACGTAGGCCAGCACCCCGACCGCCTGTGCACTATTGCCGAAATTGCCTCGGCCTATAACATTTCCGAACCGCACCTAATGAAAGTAACGCACCGCCTCAGTGTAAAAGGTTGGCTTACCACCGTTCGGGGTAAAAATGGCGGAATGAAACTTGCCAAGCCGCCGGCTGAGATCAACCTTGGCGCAGTGGTTCGCGATACCGAAAACGATTTTCATGTAGTTGAGTGTTTAGGTACGGAAAGCGCCTGCACATTAGGGGGATATTGCGCATTAACCGGCATTATGGAAGGCGCACTGCAAAAGTTTTTGCAACACCTTGATCAATACACGCTGGCCGACATACTGCCGGCCAGCGAGAAGGTTATTACACTGATGCAATCTGATCGCATCGAATCGTAATTGGGTCTTTGCGCAAAGCCTGCATAACCGCTTCGTTCACTTCCCCCTCTACGTCGGAAATAACATAACCTACCGGCCCTTTGGTTTGCAGTTGCTGGCGCACAATATTCAAACCATGCCCGGCCATCAAACTACTTAACGTACCCATTGCCCCCGGCTCATTCCGATGCACGTGCAAAATACGCGTGGCACCTGCCGCGTCCTGATACGGCACTTCCGGAAAATTCACTGCGCCCTTGGTAGTACCGCTTAAGGCAAACCGCACCAGCTTCTCGGCAACTTCCTTGCCAATATTTTCCTGCGACTCTTGCGTGCTGCCGCCAATATGCGGGGTAAGAATTACGTTGCGCATGCCAATTAAAGGGCTTTGCAACGGCTCATCGCGCCCTTTGGGCTCAACCGGGAAAACGTCGATGGCCGCACCCGACAAATGCGCTGATTGCAACGCTTCGTGCAGCGCATCGATATCAACCACCGTGCCACGCGATGCGTTAATAAGAATGGCCCCTTTTTTCATGTAAGCCAGCGTTTTGGCATTCATGATGTTTTCAGTGGCACGACCACCAGGCACGTGCAATGTGACCACGTCTGACTGCGCCAACAATTGTTTTAACGAAGTACATGGGCGTGCATTGCCCAAAGGCAGCTTGGCTTCAATGTCGTGAAACACCACCCGCATACCGGCAGCTTCAGCCAAAATACCCACTTGCGAACCAATATTGCCGTAACCCACAATGCCCAAGGTTTTACCGCGCGCCTCGTAAGCGCCTTCCGCCGTTTTATCCCAATGGCCGTGGTGTACACGATCATTTTTTTCGGGGATACGACGCAACAATAAGATCGTTTCGCCCAGAACCAGCTCGGCAACTGAACGCGTATTGGAAAACGGCGCATTAAATACGGGAATCCCCCGCAACATAGCGGCATCCAGATCGACCTGGTTCGTTCCAATACAGAAACAGCCCACTGCGCGCAATGACGGCACGCTAGACAACAGGGCCTCGTCGAGATGAGTGCGAGAACGAATACCCAACAACTCTACCCCCTCAAGCGCCTCACGCAGCTGATTGGGCGGCAAGGCTGAAGCATAAGTTGTCACGTCGGTTAAACCCGCAGCCTCGAAAACCTCGAGTGCACTAGGATGGATATTCTCGAACAAAACAATACGCGTCATCGTGTCTTCCAATACAAACAAGCACAAAACCGCATTGTGACGCATGTCGCATAAAAACGTCGGCACAGCCCTGCTACCAATAGGGGTAAACCCCGTATTAAAACTGGCATGAACTTTGCTTCAAAAGAAGAAAGGCGCATCCAGCCTGAATGCCATTTCGTATTTAAAGGAAAGCAAGACTATGAAAAGTGCTTATTACGCTTATCGCCGGGCTCACGCCCACCAGGCCGCAAGCCAAGTGGCAACGCACAGCGCGGCCCCGGTGCTGCCTTCTATTATGGATTGTTATCGTCCCGATCAAACAGAGTCGCCATTTCGAATGACGTTGCGTCGTTTTCTGGAAAAGCTGCCACGCGTTGCTTCACAATGACGCACTGCGGGCGCACCTTTTGTGCGCCCTGCGCTTTAATAGCACTACTTTTCGCCAATTGCTTGAGACGCCTCGTATTGACGCCAAACGCAACGTCCGCCGGAAGATTTATCCAAGGCCTCAAGATACGCTTGATGCAACACCTCTTCCTCAGAAGAAGCACGCAACACCTTCAGTGAAGACGTATCAAATGTACCTGCGCCCGCCGCACCTGAAGCTAACGAAGTCGTGTCATCGATATCCATCAGCAAACTGTCTTGCCCACGCGTCATCGACAACCACACTTCAGCCAACAGCTCGGAATCAAGCAACGCCCCGTGCAAGGTACGATGTGCATTGGATATGCCGTAGCGCTCGCATAAAGCATCAAGCGAGTTTCGTTTACCAGGATGCAGTTCACGTGCGTAAAGCAACGAGTCGGTAATTTTCTCGCATAATGAAGCAAAAGACGGGTGCCCCGCACGCTCGAGTTCGGCGTCAAGAAACTTCACATCGAAGGCCGCATTGTGAATGATCACTTCCGCACCCCGCACGTACTCTACCAACTGATCTGCCACTTCAGAAAAGCGCGGATGGGATGACAAAAAGTCTGTTGTGAGCCCGTGAACAGCAAGCGCTTCTGGGTCGGAGTCGCGGTCGGGATTCAAATACAAGTGCAAGTGGCGCCCGGTAAGGCTGCGATTCACCATTTCCACACATGCCAGCTCGACAACCCGGTGGCCTTGTGCCGGATCCAGGCCTGTTGTTTCAGTATCCAGAATTATTTGACGCATTTCTTACCTGTTTTGGTGCTTGGCAATTAAAGAATAAGCAACCGGCACAACATACAAAGTCAGTAATGTACCAAAGGTTAACCCACCCACCAGAACCCAACCAATTTGTTCGCGCGATTCGGCCCCGGCGCCTGTCGCCAAAGCCAACGGCACGGCCCCCAACACCATCGCGCCCGTGGTCATGAGGATTGGACGCAAACGCAACACACTGGCCTCCATAACCGCCTCGATTGTGTTTAAACCCTGGCGCCTTAACTGCGTCGCGAATTCGACAATAAGAATACCGTGCTTGGTAATAAGGCCCACCAAGGTAATTAAACCAATTTGGCTGTATATGGAAAGCGTTCCGCCGCTTAGCCAAAGCGCCAGCAAGGCACCCGTCATTGCCAACGGAACCGACAGCATAATGACAAATGGGTTGCGCCAGCTTTCGAACTGGGCAGCCAACACCAAATAAATAAATACCAGTGCCATAACGAACACCAGGTAAATACTGCTGGAAGAGTCGCGGAACTCGCGTGACTGTCCGTCCAGGTCGGTTTGTACGGTAGGCGGCAACACCTCAAGTGCCACTGCACTCATGTGTTCCAGCACTTCGCCTAGCGCATAGCCAGGCGCAACCGACGCCTCTACTTCTACCGCCCGTAAACGGTTAAAGTGGTTCAACGACTGTGGCGCCACGCTTTCTGTTACATCAAGGAAGTTGGCCAATTGAACCATGCCCCCCTGTTCAGTTCGAATATAAATATTGGAAATATCTGCAGGCTCGGCGCGATCTTGTTTATCGACCTGCACAATTACATCGTACTGCTCGCCACTGTCGCGAAATCGTGTAACCTGGCGCCCGCCCAGCATCGACTCAAGCGTGCGGCCTACCGTGCCCACATCAACACCCACATCGGCCAGCTTGTCGCGATTCACCGAAACGGTAAGCTCCGGCGTATTCAAGCGCAAATCCGTTTCAATATTCTGCAAGCCAGGATAGTCAGACAAACGCTCGACAAAAACATCAACCAACTTGCCTATTTCTTCATAGGGCGCCTGACTCATAATGACAAACTCAACCGGCTTTGAAGTCGCTCGCAAGCCAAAGGAAGGCGGATTGGTTGGAAAGGCACGCACACCCGGCAACGCACGAAACTGCGGTTGCAACGAAGCAGCAATACTTTGTTGTGTTCGCTCGCGCTCATCCCAGGGCTTCAAACGCAAAATCGCAAATGCGTCAGTGACGGTAGGAAACCCGACCACAGACTGATTACCGCTGGCCTCGGGGATATTGGCGTACATGGCCTCAATTTCTTTTACGCTGTCCAGGGTGTAATCGAGCGTTGCGCCGTCTGGCGCCGACACTACACCAAACACCACGCCACGGTCTTCAAGGGGCGCCAGCTCGCTTTTCAGCGTGCCAAACAATACGCCACTGCCCAACGCCACCACCACACCCAACAGCACCACCAGCCAGCGCATGCGCAAAGCAACGGCCAAACTGCGCCGATAAGCACCGGTTAGCCAAACCAAGAAGTTTTCGATCAACCTATACAACAGGCCATGTGAAGACTGGTGACGCAACAGGGTTGAGCACATCATAGGCGTTAGCGTTAACGCCACAAAACCCGAAACCAACACTGCACCCGCCAGCGTAAGGGCAAATTCGATAAACAGCCTGCCAGTGCGGCCAGTCGCAAAAGCCAGTGGCGCGTAAACAGCTACCAACGTTAAGGTCATTGCTATAACGGGGAAGGCAATTTCGCGAATACCAATAAACGATGCTTCAAGACGCGACTTTCCTTCTTCAATGTGCCGGTAAATGTTCTCGAGCACCACAATGGCATCATCGACCACCAGCCCAATGGCCAGCACCATTGCTAACAACGTCAATGTATTAATGGAAAATCCGAACAAATACATAATGCCGAACGCCCCAATAAGCGACACAGGAATCGTGACGATAGGTATGAGGCTGGCCCGGACACTGCGCAGAAAAAAGAAAATAACCAGCACCACCAGCACCAGGGCTTCCAGAATGGTGTAGTAAACAGAGTCAATTGACTCTTGAATAAAAACCGAACTGTCGTAGGCAACCGTCAGGCGCATGCCATCGGGCAGGTTCTGGTTAATCAACGCTACTTCGGCACGTACCGCCCGCGATAAATCAAGCGGATTCGCAGTAGATTGCTTGGTCACCCCGATATTCAGGCCATCCTGGCCGTTATAACGCGACAAAATACGTTCGTTGGCCGGACCTATTTCCACGCGCGCTACATCGCTTAAACGCACCGAGTAACCATTTACGCTGGCAACAATAACGTCGCGAAACTGATCAACCGATTGAAGGTCTGTTGTGGAAACAACAGAAAATTCGCGCATCGCAGACTCGATACGGCCAGCCGGAATCAACACATTTTGCTGACGCAAGGCGTTTTCCACGTCTTGAACGGTAAGTTGATACGCCGCCAGCTTGTTGCGGTCGACATAAACCCGCATTGCCGGTTGGCGTTCTCCGAAAATACGAATCTCAGCCGCCCCTGGCAACACCGACAGGCGTGTTTTTACGTATCGGTTTATGTAGTCCGACGCTTCCATCGTGTTCAAACTGCCGGCCTGTACCGCAATATACATAATGGGGGTCGCATCGGCCTCTACCTTGCTAACCACCGGCTCATCTATCTCGTCCGGCATAAAGCGCCGCGCACGCGAAACCTTGTCGCGCACCTCGGCCGCAGCAGCGTCGGGGTCACGGTTCATATTGAACTTAATGCTGATCCAGCTACGTTCCGAACGGCTACGCGATGTCATGACATCAACACCCTCGATGCCAGATAGCTGATCTTCCAAAGGCTTGGTAACCTGCGATTCCACCACCTCGGGCGACGCACCCTTGTATTCTGTAAGAACCGATACAACTGGCTCGTCGATGGCGGGGTATTCGCGAACAGTCAGGCGATCGTATGAGATAAGCCCAACCAGCACTACCAGTAACGATAGAACAGTGGCGAAAACTGGACGCTTGATACAAACTTCAGACAGGACCATGACAACGCCTTAGGGTTAAGAAGCACCATTACGTGCGTCAGGCAACACTCGAACCGGCGTACCATCA
>NZLH01000110.1 GCA_002694155.1 Pusillimonas sp.
CAGCGCTGTGCCATACCCAATACCAGTTCCATATTTTGTTCAACCAACAAAATGGTCAGGCCTTGCTCTTTGGCAATGTCACTTAATACGCGGCCAATGTCCTGCACAATGGAAGGCTGGATGCCCTCAGAAGGCTCATCAAGCAACAGCAATTTAGGCTTGGCAATTAAAGCCCGCACAATGGCTAACTGTTGTTGTTGCCCACCCGAAAAACTGCCTGCGCGTTGGGTCCGACGTTCGCGCAAAATAGGAAACAAATCGAAAGCCCAATCGGGAATGTCTTTCGACTTACCCGGGTGGCCCAACAAACCCATGCGCAGGTTTTCCTCTACAGTGAAATCCGAGAAAATATCCCGCCCCTGGGGCACATAACCCATACCCATGCGCGCAATTTCATACGGCTTTTTACCGGCCAGCTCTTGCCCATCGAACAGCATGGAGCCCTGGGAAATGGCCACATGGCCCATTAGAGCTTTCAAGAAAGTCGTTTTACCCATGCCGTTACGGCCCAGCAAAGCCACGACCTCGCCCTTTTTCATCTCCATGGAGAAGCCATCGAGCACCCGACTACCTGCCAAATAGCCCGCAATTACGTTTTCAACCTTCAGCATTACGCGCTTCCTCCCAGGTACGCCGCCACAACCTCCGGATCATTCTGAATATCCTCCAACGACCCTTCACGCACAATCCGACCGCGCAGCATCACCACCAAACGGCAGTCCAACGCACGCACGAAGCTCATGTCGTGCTCAATCACCAACACGGTTTTCCCGTACTCGGTTTGCAAGCGCCGCACCAACTCCGCTGTCTTCTGCGTTTCAGGAACAGACATCCCCGCCGTGGGCTCGTCAAGCATGATGAGGTCGGCATCGTAAGCCAGCAGCATGGCAATTTCCAGCCATTGCTTTTCACCGTGCGCCAGGGTTTCCACTTTATCGGTGGCCTTATCTGTTAAGGCACACAACTCAAGCAGCTCGGCCAGCCGTTCAGTAGGGCTCGAAAGCAAGGTCGACATGACACCCGCTTTACCGCCTTGGCCAGCCAGCGGAATCATCAGGTTTTCCACCACGCTCAGTTCCGGATATACCCCCGGAATCTGGAACTTCCTTGAAATACCGCGTCGCGCCACCAGGTAGGCGGGCATGCCAGTGACCTCGGTGCCATTCAAAAACACCTGCCCCTCTTCAGGACGCAGGTTGCCCGTAATAATGTTGAACAGCGTGGTTTTGCCACAGCCGTTCGGCCCAATAATGCAATTAACGGTACCCGGCTGCACGGCCAACGAGAGGCCATGCAGCACGGTAATGCCGCCAAAGCGTTTCACAACAGATTTAACTTCCAGCATGCTGCTTCCTCGTTACCTGACCATGCCTCAGGCTTAGGCCGCACATTGCTGAGAGGCTTTAATCAAGCCCATATCTTCCAGAACCTTCATCTTGCCGCCCTGTGCCTGCGCAATCAGAATGTTCAGGTCAGCATGACGGTCACTTTCGCGCAAGGTCACCTCGCCGTTACCCGACATCAAGGTCTGGCCCACGATGGCATCGGTAATGGCCTCCTTGTCGGTCGAGTTCGCTTTCTTGATTGCCTCAATGTAGAACTGCGACATGGTGTAGTGCGCGTCTACCGTGTTACTTACGATGGCGTTATCCCCATAGCGATCACGCATTTTCTTGGCCAGCGCTTTAGCTTCAGGCTTATCAAGTGCCTCGGTAAAGTTGCATACGGTGTAAATACCTTCCGACTCATTCGGTGTTAGGCCGGCCAAGTAGTTTTCGCTGAAACCAAAGAACGCCACTTTCACTTTGTCTTGCAAGCCCGCAGCTGCGAACTGCTTAATGAAGGTTACCGCGTCGGCCCCCACAATCGACATCACCACTACATCGGCGCCCGACGACTCAATTTTGCGCAAGGTGCTGGTGTAGTCTTTCACGCCCCAGGGGGTGTATTCCTCGGCCACCACTTTTGAGCCTTTCTCGGTGGCCACTTTGCCAATGGCTTCGTTAATTTTGCGCGGCCACACGTAATCGCTGCCGATCAGGAACATATTCTTGCCCACGTTCTCGGCCAGGTACGGAATGAAGGTGCTCACCCACTGGTCGGGTACTGAGCTATAGAGGGTGATGTAACGACTGCACGTGCCGCCTTCATAGTCGGTGGCGTATAACAAAGGCGTTTTATAACGCTCTACCAGCGGGCGAATGGCGTCGCGCTCGGCGCTGGTAACGGGGCCAATAATGGCATTCACACGGTAACGGCGAATAAGCTCATTGGTGCGCTCTACCGCAGTTTTAGGGTCGGTCTTGGTGGCGGCGCGAATCATTTCAAACATGCGTCCACCCAAAAGGCCGCCCGACTCATTAACCTCTTCCAGGGCCAGGCGTGTGGCTTGCCCTCCTTGTTCCCCCAGCGCTTCAAGCCCGCCAGAGAACGGCTGCAAAATACCCACTTTAATGGTTTCTTCTGCACGTGATAATGCCGGCAAGCCAACCAGGCCCGCGCCCATTACACCAGCCGAAGCCAGCATCAGCGAACGTCGACGGGGGCTCACAATAGAAGAACGGGTTGAGGTTTGTTTATTGCTCATGTGCTGCTCCTTCACCTATGTAAATTGCGCCTTTTGACGCATGTTATTTATGTATGTACGTGGTTCTTGTACACGTTCAAGTACACATTTTTTGGTCAACAAAATGCCGACTTTTTCAAATTACAAATAACTCACTCACATTCCACCAGGGCCAGTTCACTGCCCTGCCTGAATGACTGAATAACGGAATCGGATCGTGATACAACGCCGAAATGGGTGGCAATGTCATATAACGAGGAAGCTTGCTCGCGCGGGCCGGTTGCGGCAACGCCGTCTTCAACCACCACCACGCGATAGCCCAGAAAAAACGCATCGTGCACGGTTGAACGCACGCAAATATTGGTTACCACCCCCATTACAACCAAAGTATCAACGCCTAAATCTTTCAGTGTTAAATCCAGGTCAGTGTTAAAAAAACCCGAGAAACGTCGCTTCGTGACGTAATGATCTTCGGGCTTTTGTTCTAGCTCGTCGACAATGGCTGAACCCCACTCGCCTTCCATGCAATGCGGTGTGCGCTTCAAAAACTCGCGGTCGCACTTCATGCCATGGCGATGCTTGTCTTGTATATGCACCACCGGTGCGCCTGCTTCGCGGGCAGCACGCATGACCGCGTTTTGGGGCGGATACAAAACCTCAGCGCCGGGCAGCACCATGGCCCCGCCGGGCGTACAGAAGTCATTAATCATATCGATCATCAAAACCGCCGTACGCGAAGCATCCAGCGCAATAGCCTGATCAGACTGACGATGTTCGGAAAACGATGAGGTCATACACGTATCCTGCAAGGTAAAAAACAAATCAAAAAGATGGGGCGCTGGCCGATGCCGAACATACAACGCCTTCAGACAAAGCCTTATTAGGCGCAGATTTGCATTCTGCTACCGGGCTTACTTGTTTAACCGACCGCAACGTCACATCGGTAATGAACGCTTTCCAGTGCGCCAGGTTTTCAGCCGAACGCAAGTCGACGTTCAAAAACGCGCTAAGCGTGAAGCGGTTCGACAAATAGAAGTAGCCCAGCGCCGCAATTTCTATATACAAGTCTCGCGCGCTAATATCGTTACGAAACAGCCCTTTTTCAACGCCGGCTTTCAATACTTGATCCAGCACCTGCACCGCCGGCGAAGACAGCTTCGACACACGCGCCGACTTTTTAATATGCTTGCCCTGCTGCAGGTTCTCGCTGTTCAGCAAGGTCATCATTTCCGGGTGGTCCAGGTAGTACTGCCAAACAAAGTGAACCACCGTTGTCAGCGCGTTTTCCGGATCTTCCAGGTCGAACTCCAGCTCAGCCTCGGCGTCATTCATGCGTGCATACGCCGTTTCAAGCACCTCAACAAACAGGCGTTCTTTGCTGCCGAAGTAGTAATAAATCATGCGGTCGTGCGTACGCGAGAGCTTCGAAATTTGTTCAATTTTTCCGCCTGCAAAACCGTTACGTGAAAACACGCGTGTGGCAGCGCGCAGAATGGCGTCGCGTGTTTTTTGTGCGCGCGCCTGGCCAACAACCGCAACCGGCGTGGTCGTTTTGCGCCGGGTGCGCGTAGATGATTTGCTGCTACTTGTTGCCATGGCGCTATTCAGAAACTATGATTGAGGCCATTCTGGGGGCATAAATAAATGTAGTCAATTCCGAATAATTTGGTATTTACTACATTAAATTTATGCCGTACTATGTGGAAAATTTTTGTATTTATTCAAGCTATAGGTCTATAAAATGACGCACGTCGTAACCGAATCCTGTATTAAGTGCCGCTATACTGATTGTGTCGATGTCTGTCCGGTCGACTGTTTTCATATTGGCCCCAATTTTCTGGTTATTGACCCCGACGAATGCATCGATTGCGCCGTCTGCGTACCAGAATGTCCAGTTGAAGCCATTTACGCGGAAGAAGACCTGCCTCAAGATCAGCTTGACTTCATTCGCATAAATGCCGAACTGGCACCAGAATGGGAAGTCATTGATTCCAGTATCGGCTCGCTGCCAGACGCCGAGGAGTGGAAAGACAAACCCAACAAACGCGAATTGCTCGAACGCTAAACGCCGGCCCTGCACACCGGCGTGATACCCGCTTTAAGTGGTCGCGACGTTAAACAGGACGCACAATGCATAAAAACTGGATTGCCGGCGAATGGGTCGGTTCATCAAACGTTCAAAAAAACATTAACCCATCGAATTTGAACGAAGTGGTGGGTGAATACGTTCGCGCCTCGGCCGAACAAGTGGAAACAGCTATACAGGCAGCACAGCATGCCTGGCCGGCCTGGTCACTTAGCACACCACAACAACGTTTCGATGCGCTCGATGCCATTGGGTCAGAGATTCTGGCGCGCAAGAACGAACTGGGCGAATTGCTGGCACGCGAAGAGGGCAAAACCCTGCCTGAGGCCATTGCCGAAGCTGGCCGCGCGGGGCAAATTTTTAAGTTTTTTGCCGGTGAGGCACTACGCGTAGGCGGCGAATCGCTGCCATCGGTGCGCCCTGGCCTGCAAGTGGAAATTTCCCGCGAACCATTGGGTGTAGTGGGGATTATTACACCGTGGAATTTTCCCATCGCCATTCCGGCATGGAAGATCGCGCCGGCACTGGCTTACGGCAATTGCGTTGTTTTCAAACCGGCCGACCTGGTTCCAGGTTCGGCATGGGCCCTGGCTGAAATCATCAGCCGAAGCGGGCTGCCCGCCGGCGTGTTCAATCTGGTCATGGGTCGCGGTTCGGTTGTGGGTGCCGCCATGGTGGAAGATCCCCGCATTAACGCAATTAC
>NZLH01000111.1 GCA_002694155.1 Pusillimonas sp.
CCCAAGCAGCAGGCCGCGCGAGAGCTCGTTCATGCCATCGCCAACCGTATTCCCGATCGCGCCTGAACCATTTGCGACGGCTTTAATTCGAGTAATCAATGGAACAACTGGTAAACGACCTGACACAATACATTCATGCCAACCAGGAATGGGCAGGCATTATTTTGGGTCTTATGACAATGGGCGAATCGCTGCTGGTTATCGGTATCGCTATTCCCGCCACCGCCATTATGCTGGTTGTTGGCGGGCTAATTGGCAGCGGCGCCGTTGACCCTCTGCCCGTTATTGGTTGGGGTATTGTAGGCGCCATTATTGGCGATGCCATTTCATACTATATTGGGCGCTGGCTAGGTCCGCAAATTATTCATCGGTGGCCATTGAACCGGCAAAAACGTGCGGTAGCGCGCGCAAGATTGTTTTTTTATAAATACGGCATGATGTCAATTTTCGGTGGTCGTTTTCTGGGCCCTTTGCGAGCCGTCATTCCAACCGTTGCCGGCATCATGAAAATGCGTCACTGGCGCTTTCAAGTAGCCAACATTGCCTCGGCCATCGTGTGGGTTCCGGTTATGCTTGTGCCCGGGTACGTAACCGGGCGCAGCGTCGGGTCAATGAGCTCGAACGGTGGCAATATAAGCATTGTGATCAGTTCCATTTTATCGGTTGCTATTGCCATATGGATCACGCTGGTCATTATTCGCAAACGCCGCACTCGCCCAACCGATCAATAAACAACAGAAAGCCAACCCGTGAACCAACGAAAAAAAATCGACGTCAAGATTCTTGATTCGCGCATGCGCGATGCCTTGCCTACGTACGCCACATCCGGATCTGCCGGGCTCGATTTGCGTGCCTGCCTTACGGAACCTCTTGTCCTTCAACCCGGTGAAACCCAGCTTATTCCAACCGGCCTGGCAATACATATTGCCGACCCGAATTACGCCGCAATGATTTTGCCGCGTTCAGGTCTGGGGCATAAACACGGTATTGTGCTGGGGAATTTGGTGGGTTTAATCGACTCCGACTACCAGGGCCCGCTTATGGTGTCGACCTGGAACCGAGGCAATAAACCTTTCACGCTGGAACCCATGGAGCGCTTGGCACAACTGGTTATCGTGCCGGTGGTTCAGGCTGAATTCAACCTTGTAGACACCTTTGAAGACAGTGATCGCGGGCAAGGTGGTTTTGGTAGCACCGGGCGCGCCTAATAAGCACGACCCTGGTTACGACCCGTTGCGGCCGCCACTGCTCGTGGCACCTTGCAGGCCGGCATAAAATAAACCCGCTTAAACGGCTTCACGAGCGCCCCTGAGCGCACCCTTGAAATGCCAGGCCTGATTCATTTACCTGTGCCGGTGGCCCAACACCGCCGTCGGGTCGCGCCTGCGCAGCCGAAATTTGCTGCGCAATTAAGTCTGACAATACCTGAACACTTTCACGGTGCGCATCAATTAAGGGGGTTAAGCCCGTTCCAGCCGGCCTGGCAATTGTCGCCCGGCATACAGAGGTGGACTCAGTTGGCGAATTAAGCCCTTTACGTTGCAAGCGCCACGTTATATCAATAACCGATTCAGCGTTATATATGGAATCAAAGCGCTGAACATCCACATTAACCAGCCACACGGGCAACCCCTGCGGGACGGCGGAAAGCGGTAAATCGGGTACTCCCAGGCGTTGTGTCAGCGCGCTGGAAACCGCTAAACGCAGCTCGTCGGGTAAGGGTGATGCCCATAAACTGGCGTTCAACACACTGACGTCACCGCTACGACCTTTCAAAACAATTTGCGATCTATCTAATTGCGACGGCACCTGAACTGGCCGCACACTGACAACGTAATCGAACTCACCCTGATTAACACGGGCCTGATCGTCCGTATTGGAAGCCGATGGCTGCAAGCTGTAATACTGATCTGCGTCGGTTGCACAAGCTGCCAGCCCAGCTACCATCAAGACAGCCAATACCACGCGCACGGTTTTTGCTAAAAGCACCTTATCTCCTTTATTGCGGATAACGATCTGGCGGCGTTCCGGTAATAAGCGCGTTAGGATGACTTTGCAAATAGTCGCCCAAATTACGCAATGAACGCGCCGCACCGTTCAGCTCACGCATCGTGCTCTGCAGGTTCTCGTTCATTGCAGAGTCGTTCGCCAACAAGGCATCAACACGCTCGAGCGCGTCCTTCGCAGCGCCAAGCGCCTGCGTTGCCTGCGGAGCTACTTGCGTGTTCAGCGTATTTAACGTCCGGTTCAACGACTGCAAACTCTTCTGTAAATCGTTGCCAATCCCTTCAAGCGGTACCGCCTCTATTTTGCTTACGATTTTCATAATTTGCTCTTGCAGGCGATCGAAGCTGCCGGCAATGGTGGGTATCAGCAATGGCGAACGCATCGGGTCGAACTCAACCGGCTCGGCATCGCGAATAATATCCAGCGAGACATATTGCTGCCCGGTAAGCAGGTTGGTGGTTTTCAATTGCGCACGCAAGCCATGCTTGACCATGGGCCCCAGTAACTGTCGTCCGGGGTAACGGTCTTCCGGGTCCAGCGATTTCACGCGCTCGTAAGCTTTACCAAAACGACGTGGGTATATATTTGTTTTCACAAGAATATAGAAACGACGCTTTTCGGTATCGAACTCAAGGTCTATATCGTAAACCTGACCCAGCTCCATACCACGAAAGTCTACCGGCGCCCCAACTTCCAGACCACGAACCGAGTTGTGGAAAATCATGTCAACCCGGAAAGGCGGGCCATCGGGCTCGGCTTTAGCTTCGGTTTCCGAGTTGAACAAATCAAAAACCGTCTCAGGCTTTGCGGGCACCTCGTTAGCCGGGTTCACATTAGTAAAGGCAATGCCACCGGCTATTACCGACGACAAGGAACCCGTGTGTACCTCAACACCCGATGTACCCAATGAAACATTAATGCCACTGGCGTTCCAGAAGCGTGAGTCGGACGTAACGTAACGGTCGTTGGGTGAGTCGACAAAAATTTGAATATCGACACTGCCACCGTCTTTATTCAATTCATAATCAATGACACGCCCAACCGATATTTGCCGATAGTAAACCTGCGAACCAATTTCCAACGACCCCAAATCCGCCGCATGCAACACATAACGAGTGCCAGAGCGGTCATGCGTGACTGCGGGGGGCTTTTCGAGCCCCTCAAATGTATACTTCTCAGGCTGGCTCTGGTTATCGTCACTTTCGATATCAACCGCAATGTAGGGCCCCGATAACAGCGTACCCAGCCCGGACACGCCGCTCATCTCGAGGCGCGGTTTCACAACCCAGAAACGAGTACCATCGCGCGCAATGTAATCGGCAGCATCATGATCGATTTGCGCTTTCACGATCACGTTTGAACGGTCGGGGCCAACGTCAATATCGCTTACCGAGCCAATTACAACGTCTTTGTATCGAACTTTGGTTTGATCAATTTCAAGCCCTTCGGCCGATTCAAATGTAATGGAAAGCGTGGGCCCGGTATTTAACCAGTCGCGCACCAACAACGAGCCACCCACCAGGGCTGCTACGAACGGAACCAGCCAAATCCAGGAAATACGCCAGGGTCGTCGCTGTTTTACATTGGGCGTATCGGCCTTTAAGTTCGCAGTGGAATTTTGTGTTGTTTGATTTACCGGTTCATCCGCCATGCTGTGCGCTCTTTTCTAACTGCCCTGTGGCTTGATCCCAACCCAGCCTCGGATCATAACTCATGGCCGCAAACATTGTAAGGATAACCACCAGACCAAAACTTGCCGCGCCCAGCCCAGGAATAATTTGAACCAGCCCAGGGAAGTCGGCCATTGAAGACAAAAAAATAACAACGAAAACATCAAGCATAGACCACTGCCCTACCAGCTCAACCATTTCATATAACCGTGTTCTTTGGCGCTGCATTAAAGGGCCACGCCAGCTTTGCCAGGTCATGAGCGAAGCCAGCACCAGAATTTTTGTTAACGGCACCACCACACTGGCGACAAATACAATTAACGCCAGATCCCACGAGTTCAACTGCCACAATTCAATAACCCCGCCCAAAATAGTGTGCGACTCTACTCCGGTTGGCATTCTCATTGTCATGACCGGGTATAAGTTTGCAGGAAAATACAGCACGGCGGCAGCCGCTAAAAACGCCCAGGCGCGCGAATTAGACTTAGGCTTACGCAAGTGAAAATAAGCGCTGCAACGCTCGCACACTTTACCTGGCGCATTACGCGGCATGTCTTGCACATAACCACAGGCCGTGCAGCCGGCAATGTGGGGGGTGGAAATGCTTGCGCCCGACCGTGCTACCAGCCCCTGGTCTTCAGCTTCGTGCCACAAACGGTGCGCCGAAACACGACTAAGCGCCGTTAACAAAAATGCCAACACGCCAAACGCCCATAACCCCGTCGCAGGCACAAGCCTTGCCAGATCGGCCATTTTCACCATTGAAACCAGCATGGCCAAAAACAATACCGGTATCATGCTCCAGTGCGACAACACCTCTAGCATGCGCAGGCCGAACCTAAAATCCCATGGCAAGCGCCGTTTGCGCAC
>NZLH01000112.1 GCA_002694155.1 Pusillimonas sp.
ATGCACCACTACAGTTTTAACGCCTAGCTCGCGGCAAGCACGCTGAATACGCAGCGCAATCTCGCCCCGATTGGCAATCAGAATCTTTTCAAACATGGGTTAGCCAATAACAAATAGGGGTTGACCATACTCAACCGGTTCACCGTTCTCGACCAGAATTTCTTTAATTACTCCGGCTTTGTCGGCCTCGATCTCGTTCAACAGCTTCATCGCCTCAATGATGCAAAGCGGCTCGCCTTCTTTTACCGACTGACCAACCTCTACAAATGGCGATGCACCCGGGTTCGGGGCGCGATAAAAAGTACCTACCATGGGGGCTTTAACCACATGCCCTTGCGGTTGCGCCGGGGCCGCTGGCTGCTGCGCCGGGGCTGAACCGCCTGCCTCTGCAGCAGGCGCCGCGGGCGCTACCTGCGCCACTGGTTGAACCGATTGGGAGAACTTCACAATTCTGACCTTACCGTCACCTTCGGTGATTTCCAGTTCGGCAATACCCGAATCAGCTACAAGATCGATAAGCGTTTTTAGTTTTCTGAGGTCCATATGTCCTTCCCGAAAGTCGGCACCAACTTACAAACGCGGGTGCACGAAAAATAATAAACAAAATGAATAAGTTAAATAAATGAACACCTGTTGCAACTAGTGATCTAGTGCATATCGAAGCGCGGCCTCGTACCCTGCGGGCCCCAGCCCGGCAATAACGCCAACCGCCTGATCAGACAAGTATGAATGGTGGCGAAAAGGCTCGCGCTTGTAGACATTCGACAAGTGCACCTCGATGAAAGGAATGCCTACTGCTGCCAACGCATCACGAATAGCAATACTGGTATGAGTATAGGCACCAGCATTAATAATGATGAATTCTGTTTCGTCGTGACGGGCAGCCTGAATACGATCGACCAGCTCGCCCTCGTGATTGCTTTGAAACACTGAACATCCGGCGTCGTACTCGTCACATAGCTGACTTAGGCGCGCATCGATATCTGCCAGCGTTTGATGGCCGTAGATACCTGGTTCGCGAACGCCAAGCATGTTCAGATTAGGGCCGTGCAAAACCAATATGTGTTTCGCCATTGAGTACTTTTATCGTTTTGGAACGTCTTTTTTACGCTAAAGAACGTTATTTGTCTATAAAAAGCATGAATTTCGGGCAAATTTTTCGTACCGTAACAACACGCAGCCTACAAACGGGCCAACACCTTATCGAGCGCGTCGGGCTTGACCTGGCCAAGTATACGCTCAACCATCCGCCCCGCTTCGTTGAAAATAAGCGTGAATGGTAAACCCCCCGCAGTATTGCCCAGCTGTTTCATTAATTCGATGCCGCCGTACCCCACCACCAGCAAATCGTAACTAACCTGTACCTTGGGTAAAAAATTGCGCATGTTATCTGCCGTATCAACCCCTAACCCCAAAAAAGCAACATCGGGGTACTTTTGACTCAACGCTTCCAGATCGGGCATTTCCTTGACACACGGCGGGCACCATGTTGCCCAGAAATTCACCACCACCGGCCGGCCTTGCCAGTTTTGCAATGGTTGCTTAACGCCATTCAAATCGGGATACGATTGGGCAAATAAAATTTCCGCCTCGCTCGCTTTAGCAGACGCCAGCCCGGGGAAAACACCCGATGCAATGCCCGCAAATGCTAACGACTGCGACAAAAAATGGCGGCGGTTCATAACTCGCCGCCGTTCAATGGTGGTTTATGCAACATCATCATAAAATCCATTTTAGCACTGCCGTACGCCATTCCCGGCTTCACCGGCTGACTACAATAGAGGCTGGAGGAAGCGCATGCACATACATATTTTGGGAATCTGCGGTACGTTCATGGGCGGGCTGGCCCTTATTGCCCGCGCCGCGGGCCACAAGGTCACAGGTTGTGACGCTGGGGTTTATCCACCCATGAGCACACAGCTTGAAGAGCAGGGCATTGCCCTGACCCAGGGGTTTGATGCCGAACAATTGGCTTTACAACCCGACCTATTTGTTGTCGGTAATGTTGTAAGCCGCGGAAACCCGCTCATGGAAGCAATTCTGGATCAAGGCTTGCCCTATACTTCGGGCCCGCAATGGTTAGGCGAAAATATTCTTCAAGGGCAGCACGTGCTTGCTGTTGCAGGTACGCATGGCAAAACCACCACCAGCTCGATGCTGGCCTGGATACTAGAGCAGGCCGGCCACGCACCTAATTTTCTAATCGGCGGCATTGCGCCAGGCTTGAAAGTTTCAGCCCGCTATAACCCAAAAAACACTTTTTTTGTCATCGAGGCCGACGAATACGACACTGCGTTTTTCGACAAACGATCAAAGTTTGTGCACTACAGGCCCCGCACGGCTATTTTGAACAACCTTGAGTTCGATCATGCCGATATTTTCCCCGACCTGGCCGCCATTGAAACGCAGTTCCATCACCTGATTCGAACGGTTCCTGCGAAAGGGTTGATTATTCGTCCGGCTCACTCACCCACCCTGGATCGCGTATTGGAAAAAGGATGTTGGTCTTCCGTGCAAACTTTTGGCCCCGAGGGTGCGTGGCACTATGTCACAAGCAATCACCCCACGCATTTCACGCCGTACTTCAAAGGTGTGGCAAGTGCACCGGTAAACTGGAATGTGACTGGTGAACATAACCGCATGAACGGCCTGGCTGCACTGGCTGCCGCCCACCATGTGGGCGTACCTATTAAGCAAGCCGTTGGGGCTCTGAATACCTTTGGTGGTGTAAAACGTCGCATGGAAATAAAAGGCGTCGTAAATGACATTACGGTTTACGACGATTTCGCCCATCACCCCACTGCCATTGCCACCACATTACAGGGGTTACGCAACGTTGTAGGTAACGCGCGTATTCTGGCTGTCATTGAACCCCGATCAAACACAATGAAGTTGGGCACTATGGCGGCAAAACTACCCCATGCGCTTGAACAGGCCGACCTGACCTTTTGCTTTGGTGAAACAGAAGGCAAGCACGCGTTAGGCTGGGACCCACAAAACGTGCTGGCACCATTAGGCAAACGCGCAAAGTCTTTCTCTAGCCATGACGCCCTGGTAAAGGCTGTAAAAGAAGCGGCCCAACCGGGTGATCACGTACTGATAATGAGCAACGGTAGTTTTGGCGGTATTCATACCACGCTGCTAGCAGCTTTGGGTTCACCATGATTCTGTATTTACACGGCTTTCGTTCATCACCGCTTTCTACGAAAGCGCAAATGCTTAAGCAGGAATTGGTTAAACACGGTTTAGGCAACGCCTGGCAGTGCCCGCAGCTACCCGCCGGGCCGCAACAGGCCATCGATTTATGTAACAATCTTATTGAATCTAAAGGGAAAGCGTCGCCTGACACCACGGAACCGTTGGTTATTGTCGGTTCGTCTTTAGGGGGGTTCTATGCGCAGTATCTTGCGCAAAAATGGGCTTGCCACGCAGTTTTATTGAACCCGGTTATTGATGCAGCGCGCGACTTGGCCAACCATACCGGACAGCAAACGCACTACCACAGCAATGCGCCCTTCCATTTCCACAGCCACTATTTGCAAGAGCTGGCTGCACTAAAAATTGGCCCGCCAACTTATCCGGAACGCTTCTTCCTAATGGCAACAACCGGTGACGAGGTACTTAACTGGAAAGAAATGGCGGCCTGGTATGCGGGCTGCCAAAGCCGAATTATTAGCGGTAGCGATCATGGCATACACGACTTCGCGCGCTGGATGCCTGAAGTCACATCTTTTATTTTAGGCTCTTACCCGAGCCACCAAAAAGCAGATTGAAAACAACGTTTATGTACGTTCTTTACGAAGACAGCGGAAACTTTAAAGCCGAGAAAATCTTTTCCGAAAGCGACTCAACCATGCAAGTCGAGTCGGAGAGTGGAAAAAGAAGCAAAATAAAGAACGCCACAGTGCTGTTCCGATTCGACTCGCCCACACCAGCCGAACTCTTGCAAAAAGCGCAAGACCTTGCACAAACATTTGAAATTGATTTCTTATGGGAATGCGCACCGCAAGAGGAGTTCAGCGCGGTCGACTTTGCACAAGACTATTTCGGCCACCCACCCAATGCCGTTGAAAAAGCCGCATTGATTTTTGCGTTAAACAGCGCGCCAGCCTATTTTCATAGGCGCGGCAAAGGCCATTACCGGCCGGCCCCACCCGATATTCTTGAGGCTGCCCTGGCCGCCATTGAAAAAAAGAAGCGTCAGGCAGAACAACAACAAGAATGGACCGATCAACTGGTGGCCGGGCAACTGCCCGAGCGCATCGCGGAAGTGGCCGGCACCTTTCTTGTTAAACCCGACAAGAACACGCTTGAATGGAAGGCATTCGAGGCTGCCGTTAAAACGCGCGGCACGACGCCCGAGCAATTACTGCTTGACGTAGGGGCCTGGCCGCACCCGTTAAAACTGCATCGCGACCGGTTTTTTGCCACCCATTTTCCAAAAGGCACGCAATTTCAACCTACCTCGGTACCCGAACCCAGTTTTGATCTGCCTGAGGCGAACGTCGAGGCCTACTCAATCGATGACATTACAACGACTGAAGTCGACGATGCGCTGTCGGTTACACCCCTGGGCAACGACCAAGTACAAATTGGCATTCATATCGCCGCCCCGGGGCTGCTGGTAAAACGCGACACCGAGCTAGATCAAATGGCGCGTAAGCGGATGTCTACCGTGTATATGCCCGGCCAGAAAATCCCCATGCTTCCCGACGAGCTCATTCAAACATTCTCGCTCGACGCCGGACACAGCCGGCCTGCCCTTTCGCTCTATGTCACAACCGACTTACGCACCGGCGAAATTTTGGAAACGCAAACGCGATTAGACCGCGTGACGGTGAAAGAAAACTTGCGCCACAATTGGCTGGATGCCGATGTGACGCAAGCAGCGCTGGAAGACTCTACGGCGCCCTTACCTTACGCCCATTGGTTGCGCCCGCTATGGCAGTTTTCACGCCACCTGAATGCACAACGCGAGACCTTACGTGGCAAACCCGAGAACAATAACCGGGTTGAATACATGTTTTACCTGGAAGGCGAGCCCGATGACCCAAACAGCGTGGTCAAACTTACGCCTCGTCAACGCAATGCGCCACTCGATCGCTTAGTTGCAGAGTATATGATTCTTACCAACAATTTATGGGGGGCCTTCATGGCCCAGCATGGTGTGCCAGGTATTTATCGTTCGCAACAGGCCGGGCGCGTACGCATGTCAACCCAGGCATTGCCGCACGAAGCCATTGGTGTGCCCCAATACGCCTGGAGCACATCACCCTTACGACGTTACGTTGATCTTGTGAATCAGGGGCAAATAATTGCCGCGGCAGAACATGGTGTTTCGGCCCGCCTGGTTGCCCCGTTCAAACCCAAAGAAGCAGACCTGTTTGCCATTATTGGCGCCTTTGATGCGCAATACTCGGCCTGGAATGAGTTTCAGTCGACAATCGAGCGCTACTGGTGCATTCGCTGGTTGAAACAAGAGAAACTCACGGAAGTGACAGCCAGCGTCTTACGCGAAGACCTGGTGCGTTTCGATTGCGCACCGTTTATTACCCGCATTGCTGGGTTACCCGCACTTGAAAGAGGCCAGCAAGTTCGCCTTGCACTTACCGGTTTTGACGAACTGGCACTAGATGTGCAATGCCGCTATATAGAAACACTGAACGTGGAGCATTAACAGTGCCACAACAACCCGAAAACAATCTCTATATGGTTATCGGGCTTATCGCTTCCCTATGCTTGCATGGGGCAGCCTTGTTGTTGACCTTCTCGGACGTTGCCCCAAAGTCACGTATGCCTGTCAGTTCACTTGAGGTCACACTGGTAAATACGCGTACCGAAGTTACGCCCAGTACCCCACAGGTTCTGGCGCAACAAGATCTGAATGCGGGCGGAAACGATGCGGGTCAGGCATACGCGTCTTCGCCCCTTCCACGCACACAAGATAGCGCTGTAAATGAAATGATTCTGGAAGCCTTGCGCAAAAGACAGGCAGAACTGGAATCGGAACAAGTGCGACTACTCACCCAGTTGGTATCCGAAACTGTCGCTGAAGAACCACGCCTGCAACCAGAACTCTTGCAAGAGTCAACCGACCCGGGCAACAACGACCTGAATCGCGAAGCGCAAGTTTTGAACGCGCGAATAGCTGCACTAAAAGCACGCATCGACGCCTACAACAGCCGACCCCGACAACAGTTTGTTGGGCCGTCGGCACAACGTGCCGCTTATGCAGAATATGTTGAAGCGTGGCGCCAGAAAATTGAGCAAGTGGGTACGCAGCACTACCCTCAAGAGGCGCGGGGTCGAATCTACGGGTCACTGCAGCTCACCGTGTATATTAATCGTGACGGCACACTGCGTAACGTTGAAATTAACCAACCCTCATCCGAACCGGTTCTAAATTCGGCCTCACGACGTATTGTGCAACTGGCAGCACCCTTTGCACCACTTCCTGCCGAAGTGGCGGCAGAAACCGACATTCTTGCTATTACCCGAACATGGCACTTTACCAATAACGCATTAACCACAGAATGACACGTAACTTGCAAAACCCTTCCCCCATTAAGCGCTTTGCTGTTATTGGCAACCCCGTTGCGCACAGTAAATCGCCCCAAATTCACGCCGCTTTCGCGGCACAAACCGGAATTCAATTGCAATACGATTTATTGCCTGCACCTGTTGAAGAGTTTGAGTCGATTGTTGAACAATTCTTCGCGCAAGGCGGTAGCGGGCTGAACGTCACAGTACCGTTTAAGGAACGCGCCTGGGCCATGGCACAAGGGGGGTTAACGAAACGGGCACGCATTGCCGGTGCGGTGAACACGCTTTGGTGGGGCGATGCCCGTTTACATGGTTGCAACACCGATGGCATAGGTTTACTGGCCGACTTCCAACGTTTGGGGTTTA
>NZLH01000113.1 GCA_002694155.1 Pusillimonas sp.
GCCGCCATCGGCTATCTTTTGCGTGTTTGAAGTAAACAACAAGATATCGATAAGCAAGAAGGTAGTAAGCAGCACATACCACCCTGCACGGCGCACACCCGTGCTGCCACGCGGTAAAACCACAAATGCCAGCAAGGTAGTCATTAACATGGTGGCGGTAACCGCAAACCCATAGGCGCTGGCCAAGTTAGCCGACGACTGAAAACCCAGCACCAGAATCATGACACCAATAAATAAGGCCTGATTCACGCGGGGTAAAAATATTTGCCCTTCTTCTTTGGCTGAAGTATGAAGAATTTCCATACGTGGCCAGAAGCCCAACTGCACAGCTTGCCGGGTAACCGAAAACGCACCCGAAATAACGGCCTGAGATGCAATAACCGTTGCCATGGTTGCCAAAATAACCAAAGGAATTAGCCCCCACGAAGGCGCCATAAGAAAGAACGGGTTACGCAAGGTAGAGGGGTCGGCAATTAATAACGCGCCTTGGCCAAAATAGCACAACAACAAGCCCGGCAGAACAATACCAAACCACGCCCGGCGGATCGCGCTGCGACCATAATGCCCCATGTCGGCGTAAAGCGTTTCAGAACCGGTTAGCGCCAGCACCACGGCACCCAATAACAAGTACGTACTGAACGGTGCCTCGTGCATAAGGCGAAACGCCCATACAGGGTTTAACGCCAATAGAATTTCGGGGGTCTGAAAAATGCGCCAGGCCCCCAGTACGCCAATAACCGTGAACCACACCAGCATAATGGGGCCAAAGAACTTGCCAATGGCACCGGTGCCGTGGCGCTGCACTAAAAACAATGCAATGATCAGGCCCGCTGCAATGGGTACTACCCAGTCGTCGAAAGTATGAGAAACAACGCTTACACCCTCTACTGCGGAAAGCACCGAAATTGCTGGTGTGATGACGCTGTCGCCATAAAACAAACAGGCGCCAATAAGCCCAAGCACGGTAATCACCCAGCGCTTGCGCCCAGAAACGCCTCGCCCGGCCAGTTCCATTAATGAAAGCGTACCGCCCTCACCCTTGTTGTCGGCCCTTAACATTAAGGTAACGTACTTAAGCGAGACCACAATCATCAAGAGCCAAAACAGAAGAGAAAGCACCCCCAAAACCTCTTGCGAACCATACGTACCAAAATGAGACACTGCGGCGCGAACCGTATAAAGCGGGCTAGTGCCAATATCGCCATACACTACCCCAAGCGCACCGACAACCAACGCCGAGCGAGCGGTTGAACCTGAATGAGCGGCTTCCGGCGCTGAATGATTTGACATAGAAAACCTTGTTGAACACCGGGCTTGAATTAACCCCGGTTCAGCCCGGCACCAATACGCGGGCCAGGAAACACAATATTAATTCGGGTACCGGCAAACTCTGGGCGACTTACCAACTTCCAGCCCGCACCGTGCGCCTGTGCAATTTCCTGCACAATGGCCAGCCCTAAACCCGACCCATCACTTTGAACTTTGGGCGCGCGATAAAACGCCTCGAATGCGCGTGCCTGATCTTCCGGGGCAATCCCGCAACCATCGTCTTCAACAGACATCGACGGCGGCGTTTGCCCTACATGTAAAACGATACGACTTGCCCCTTTTCCATACCGCAAAGCGTTATCTATTAAATTACTTAACAATGCTTCTAGTAATAAAGGGTCGGCATCGACCCACACTGGCGCGTCCGGCGCGTGCAACTGTAAATCAATCTTATGCGTGCGCGCAACCGGCACCCATTCCAGGGCAGTCTGGCGAACCCAGTCGGCCAAATCCAGACGGCGAAACGTTTCCTTTATTTGTCTGGATGAGTCGGCACGGGCCAGCACTAAAAGCTGTTGGCCCAAGCGAATCATGCGGTCGGTAACCGCTTTAATGCGCTCAGCACGCAAGCGCACATCGTCGGGTAAAGGTTGGGCCAGCATCAGCTCACACTCTAGACGCAAACCGGTTAATGGTGTGCGTAATTGATGCGCCGCATGACCAACAAAACGGCGCTGCCCCTGCAACGCCTCATTCAAACGGGCCAGCAGGTCGTTAATATGGTCAACAACTGGTGCTGCTTCCGTGGTTACACCTTCAATACTTAAAGGCGATAAATCATCAACCGAGCGCTCCTGAATTTCGTCGGCCAGCTTATTCACAGAACGCAGGCCCGACTTCACTCCCACCACCAATACCCAAACAAACAGCAGCACCAAAATAACTTGGCCGGCCAACATAATCCAGAAAATATCGCGCAGTACCCAAACCGACAGATTAATTTGGCTGGTGATAATCCAGGTTACGGCCAGGTCAACCGCCACCAGGAACATAACAGGTGGCAATAAACGAAGAATTAAATGTCGCGCCAGCGACCCACGAGGGAAAAGTGTACGCAGGGGTTTGAAATCAAGCCGCACTGTCAAGATCAAGTAAATAACCGAAACCGCGAATGGTTTGAATACCCACGCCTTTACCTTCCAGGCGCTTGCGCAGACGGTATATGTAAACCTCGACCGCGTTTTCGCTGAAGTCGCCGTCCCAGGCCGACAAGGAATTAACAATTTGGCGCTTGGTGACCACGCGACCGGCGCGCGCCATCAGCATTTCAAGTACTGAAAGCTCTCGCACCGATAAATTGAGCCGGTCGCCGTTAATCCGCACTTCGCGCCCTACGGTATCGAACGACAAATGGCCAACCTCAATTGTGGGTTGCGCCTGGCCAGCCCTGCGCCGCGCAAACGCACGCACACGTGCCGCTAATTCGGCAAGCTCAAAGGGTTTGGTCACGTAATCATCGGCGCCGGCATCCAGGCCGGCCACACGGTCGTCTAGCCCGTCGCGCGCGGTAAGCACCAGCACGGGCTCTTGGTGGCCATTGGCGCGAATTTGCTTTAAAACATCCAGCCCACTAATGTCGGGCAGGTTCAGGTCTAGAATAAGCAGGTCGTAATTTTGCGCTTTTAGCGACTTAATAACCGGTTCACCCGCTTCAAGCCAGTCGACAGCATAACCCTGCGCGGTTAAAAACTCGCGCAGCGCATGACCCAATGTGGTGTCGTCTTCAATTACCAGAACTCGCATGCGCAGATTCTAGCGCTTTTTCCCCAGGACGGGTAATGAACCCTACTTTTTGCATACCTGCCTGCTTGGCTCCCGCCATAATTTGTGCCAGCACATCGTAACGAGTGTCGCGGTCGGCACGAATATGTAAATTGGGTTGCGGGTCTAGCACAGCTTGTTCAGCCAGCAACTGCGGTAACGCATCTAACGTTACCGGTTGCTCGTTCCAAAAGACCTGACCTTGGTCATCAACGGCCAGGTCAATAACTTCTGGCTTTTGGGTAACCGGCTCAGACGAAGCTTGCGGGACATTAATTTGAATCGAATGTGTCAGCAGGGGTGCGGTCACCATAAAAATAACCAGTAACACAAGCATTACGTCGATAAGCGGCACCATATTGATTTCAGACTGCGTCTGACCCCCGCCATTACCATTAAAGCTGCCGAATGCCATATTAACCCTCGCCCTATAGTGACTGATTACCCAACTGACTGCCCTGCTGATTACGCTTGGGCGACGCCGCGCGCGCCTGCACGTTTTCCACTTACTTGCTGGCCTGTCGTAAGGAAGGTAAACAAGTCGTGTGCGAACGCGTCTAGTCGCGCTAAATATACCCGGTTGGTACGCACAAAAGCGTTATACGCTAATACCGCCGGAATGGCGACAGCCAAGCCCAAACCCGTCATAACAAGCGCCTCGCCCACAGGGCCGGCGATGCGGCTAATAGAAACACCGTCGGATAAGCCAATGCCAATAAGCGCGTGGTAAACCCCCCAAACGGTTCCGAACAAACCAACAAACGGCGCCGTGGAACCAATAGAGGCCAGCACGGTAAGGCCGTTTTCCAGCTTGGCGGTTTCCTCATCGATGACTTTCCGAATGGTTCGTGTCACAAACGCATTGGTGGAACCTTTTTCTTCCAGGCGCACAGCGCCATACTTCTCATGATGATTACGTGCATGAATTGCGTGACTGGCCAAATGAGAAAAAGGCTCATTGGCACCATGAGTGGCAATTTCGTTTTCTACCTGCTCCAACGAGCTGGCTGCCCAAAACTGTTGTAAAAAGCGCTCGGAACGGCGGCCAATACGCCAGTTTGTAATTGACTTCACAAAAATCAAATACCAGCTGGTTAACGACATTAGCACCAAAATGACAAACAAGGCCTTACCCACCATGTCGCTTTGCGCAATGAACTCCAGCATACCCGGCTGCTCTTGGGTAATTCCCGCCATTTCCGTTAACGCTGGCGCCGCCGAGTTGGTGGCGTCCTGCACCAGGGTTGTCGTCGATTCAATACCTTCGCTTGCCGCCTGCGCAACAATTGAAATTAATGACTGCAATACTTCAGACATAGGTCTTCCTATAAGACAAATTCAAAAGGAATATCCGCCAGCGCCGGATAAGCCACACCATTTTCTGTATACGGCCGGAAACGCGCCTTGCGTGCTGCCTCTAACGCTGCATTGTCCAGGCGGGAATAACCCGACGAACGTTGCACTGAAACTTCTTGCACCCTGCCCTGTGGCGAAATGAGTACGCGCACTACCACGCGCCCGGTTTCGCCACGCCGAACTGAAGCGCGCGGGTATTCCGGTACGGGGCGGCGCCCTTCATAGTCAACTTGCCCCACAACGCGCGGACGATCGGGATCAACCGGGGCCTGCGGTGCTTTGGGCGGTGCTTTCTCGCTGGCCTGCCCACTTGCTTGAGTTGTCTGCTCTGCCTTGGGCAAATCGGGTTTTGGTGTAGGCTTAGGTTCAGGTTTGGGCCGAGGTTTTGGCTTTGGCTTGGGCTTTGGCTTTGGCTTTGGCTTTGGTTTTGGCTCTGCCTCTGCCTCTGGCTCGGGCTCTGGCTTTGGCTTTGGCTCTGGCAACAGCATCTCCGGTTCCGGCATTTCCGTGGGTGTCCACTCAGGCTCGGGAATAGGCTCCGGTACCGGTTCGGGCATTATCTCCGGCTCAGGCATCTCGGTTGGTGTCCATTCAGGCTCAGGAGGCGGTTCAATTTGGGGCTCAACCTCAGGCTCGATTTCTTCAACCGGCTCAGCTGCTTCTTGCGCAGGCGCTGTATCCACAACCTCGTCTGAAATTTCAACATACTGAATCGTTGTGGCTTCCGGCAAAGACAATTCGGACTGCTGCTCGGATGAAAGCCAGATAGTTGCTGCCAAAACGGCGTGTACGCCAAGCATGCCGGCTACGGCTAATAGCTTAACGCCATACGTTGGCTGGGCAGATCCGGTGGAATGAAACAACATTTATGAAGGACTTGGGTAACAGCCAAACGCTAACGTTTGTTGACTGCAACTAACGGAAAGCGCAACAATAACAGAAATGCGAATTATTCGCAATATTAAATAAAGATTGTGATCAATCCGGCTTTTTAAGCACGCGCACCAACGTACGCAACTGCTCGTGCAATAACCAAAATGAACCTTCACCCAGCTCTTCAAGGATGTGCGACTCAACATGAGCCACCACCTTATCGCAGTCGTCCAGCAAAGCATGGCCCTTGCGAGTTAGCACAATAGGAATTGCCCTGCCCTGAGCCGCCTCGACACGCCGCGCAATCAGACCTTTGCTTTCCATTAGGTTCACCATCTCGTTGGCCGACTGAGGCGAAATTAGCGAGCGCTCGGCCAACTTGGCGTTAGACATGTGCCCGTAGGTTCGAAACACAGAAAGAAATGTGTACTGCGCCACTGTAAGACCAAACGGCGCCAGGCGAGATCGCAACTGTTTATTAAGCTTTCTGTCGAGCCGGCCAATAAGGTAAGCAAAGCCGGTTGGATGATCTGGCAAAGCGTGGCGAGAATCTTTTTGTGTTTTTGCACGGCTCATATGATAGTTGCCTGTTGATTGAACTGGAGGTAGTATAAGCCCATGTCAGGTAATCTGATATACATACATAATAATCATTGGGTAAAAGTGTTGCCGTAAGTGTGCAGCACGTTCGCCCGGCCAGCAACAGTTTCCACCTTTTGTTGCGCACTACATGGAGACACACATGAAACGTTTATTCAAAACAACCATTCTGGCAGCCGCTTTAGGGTTTACCGTATCAACCGCTACAGCCGAAGAGCTGAATATCGGTGTGGTTCTTTCGCTTACTGGCCCCGCTTCCGGCTTAGGCATTCCCACCAACACCGGTTTCAAACTATGGCCCGACACAGTGGGCGGCCTGAAATACAAAATGACTGTGCTCGACGATGCCAGTAACCCCGCCCAGGCGCAAAAGAACGCCGAAAAGCTGGTTACTGAAGACAAGGTCGACGTCATTCTGGGGTCTAGCACCACCACCCCGGCCATTGCCATGGGCGAAACCGCGGCAAACAGCAAAACGGTTCA
>NZLH01000114.1 GCA_002694155.1 Pusillimonas sp.
AAAAAAACATTCAATACAGATGGTACAATCACACAACAAAAATTCGACCAAAATACGCAGGCCGTGATAGAATTAATGGTTACCTTGGATACGTAGCCGACACTAGCTTCGGTTGGCGACCCGAAATTTTAATTATCAGGAATTTCACCATGAAAGAAGGCATTCATCCCGAATACCGCGAAGTTGTTTTTCTCGACCAGCAAACCGGCAACAAATTCATTTCGCGCTCTACTTTGAATTCGCGCGAAACCGTCGAGGTTGACGGAAAAACTTACCCGCTTTTCAAGTGCGAAGTAACTTCGGAATCCCACCCTTTCTACACCGGCGCTCAAACCCGTATTGTAGAAACCGGTCGTGTAGAGAAATTCCGCGCGCGTTTCGCCCGCACAACAGGCACCCTGAAAAAAGGCGCCTGATATCGGCAGCAATACAATGCTACCCGCTCTGCCGCCCATAGTGCGGCAGTTGGAAAAGGCAGCCAAACGGCTGCCTTTTTAATTTAAGATTGCCTTTTTAAGCCTCATCGTACAATTAGAACGTGGCGCCTCATAATCCCCGATCCACTCCTGCACGCCTAACCGCACCGGCAACTGCAAAGCTGCCAAGGCTTTATTTATTACTGCTGAGCCTGGTTTATATATTTGCCGGTCTTTATTTTCGTGACCCTTGGAAAACCGATGACGTTGTGGGTCTGGCGACGATGCTTACCGCATTAAACGGGCCCGATCAAGCGGCCTGGCTACCCCAAATAGGCAGTTTCGCACACGCCCAGGATGGCCCTTTAGCCATGTGGGCGGGGGCCATATTTATTGCAGTTTTCGCGCCGTTTTTTGCACTTTTTACCTCAACAATCGACGCCCAGATAATTGCCTCACGCTTACCCAATTTATTGTGGTTTGGATTAATGGTGAGCTCGGTCTGGTATGCGACGTATTTGTTGGGTCGCCGACCAGAGCCGCAACCCGTTCGACTTCCTTTTGGTGGCGAGCCCACCGAGCGCGATTACGGGCGCATGATTGCCGACGCAGCATTGCTGCTAATTTTGGCTACCGCCGGCATTATGTGGCGTATGCACGAAACCTCGGAAGTCCCGGTTATTATCGCGGTTCAAGCCCTGGCTTTCTATTCGGTAGTTCGCATGTTTGATCGCCCGTTATCGGGCGCCATCACGCTAGGTTTGGCAATTGGGGCGGCACTTCTGGCTCGGGGCTGGATTGGCGCGCTACCAATTTACCTGGCTATTGCCTGCGCATTTTTACCCACCCCCGAACTACAAAAAAAACTCAAATGGTTGGGCCTGTCAACGCTTATTGGGGCCATCATTTGTCTGACATGGTGGATTCCCGCCCAAGGCATGAACCCCTACTGGACGGAGCATTGGTGGCTATGGAATGTTGAGTCTTTCACATTCCCAACCTGGCGTGAGATGTTAAGCATTTTCCGCGACTTGCCCTGGTTCCTATGGCCTACATGGCCATTCGCCCTGATGGCACTATGGCAGTGGCGTTCATGGCTACGCGCGCCACACGTCTGGCTTCCCCTTATGTTTGCCTTTTGGCCGTTTGCAACCATGCTGTTCCTGGCCGACTCGTTCGAGCCTGAATATAGCCTGATGGCAGTACCTTTCGCAGTTATGGCCGCGTTTGCGTTGCCCACCTTGCGTCGCGGCATGGTGAACTCGCTCGACTGGTTCGCTGTAATGTGCTTTTCGTTAACAATTGCAACCGTGTGGCTAGGATGGGTGGCGTTGCAAGCGGGTTGGCCTGAACAAATCTCCGACAATATTGCACGCCAAACTGAGGGATATAACGCGTTTGTGTCTTGGCCAGCCGTCATTATTGCGCTGGCCGGCACGTTAGCATGGCTATACCTGGTGCGTTGGCGCGTATTGCATCGCCCTGCCGCCCTGTGGCGAGGTACGGTTCTGTCGGCCGGCGGCATCGTCACCACGTGGCTGCTGCTGGTTACCTTATGGATGCCTGCATTAGACTATGTTCGCAGCTATCGCGACGTTTCAAACGCGTTGGCGCAGGCAATTGACACGCACCAGAAACAAGGCGAGTGCCTACAAGCGGTAGATCTGGGTGTAGGCCAACGTGCCGCTTTTTATGTCTTTAACGGGCTCGACCCAACCAGTAACCGAAACTGCAATTTAGCTATTATTCAAACCAGTCCACAAGCAATTTCCGGCGGCCTTCAGCCGTTACGCCACCTAAGGCCCACATTGCTTTGGGAAGGGAAGCGTCGACCTGAACGACATGAGCTATTTCAGCTTGTTCGTATTCGCGCACAATGAGCACAAGCACGGCATCACATTCCCTGTTTTTCTATATTAAAGAAACGTTAAGACAAGCCTGGCCAGTTTTAATTAGTGCCTGGGCAGGCATCGCTTTCGGTGTGCTCGACACCACAATGGTTGGGCATGCCAGCGCCGCCGACCTGCAGGCCATGGCACTCTCGGTGTCTATTTACCTTACTGTTTTTATTGGCCTGATGGGTGTGGTCCACGCCTTGATTCCAATCATTGGCCAGCATTTCGGTGCACGCGAGCTAACCCGGGTAGGACATGCGTGGGGGCAAGGGGTGTGGCTGTCTTTTGGCCTGACAAGCGTTGGCAGCATTGCACTGTTTTTTCCGAACTTATGGCTTATGTTCTCGGGCACCATCGAGCCCGAAGTTCGACACGGCGTAACGTGGTACCTGCGCATGCTAATTATTGCGCTTCCGGCCAGCCTTCTTTTTAGAACAATCTATTGCCTGGGTACGGCTGTATCGCGCCCCAAAATGGTAATGACCATCAATTTGGTCAGTGTTGGCTTTAAGGCTTTATTTAACTGGGTTTTCATTTTTGGCAAATTCGGTGCACCAGCCATGGGCGCAGTGGGCGCGGGCCTGTCGTCGGCAATTGTTGCCTGGATGAGCTTGCTGATCGGGCTGTGGGTTATTACACACGACACCTTCTTCAAACAATTCCAAATAAGGCTAAGTCGCCCCGACTGGACGGAACTGAAATCACTCTTGCGGCTTGGTCTGCCTATGGGCGGGTCGTACCTGGTTGAAGTCTGCGCCTTTACATTCATGGCGTTACTGGTTGCCCGCGAAGGCATGTTCGTAACCGGGGGGCACCAAATAATGGCAAATCTGGCCGCCCTGTGCTACATGCTTCCCATGGCAATTGGCATAGCCTCTGCCTCGTTAACCGCGCAGGCCATCGGCGCACAAGCCCCACAGCGCGCATTGTTAACCGGCCGCGCCGGGCTGGCGGTTGTGTTTATGGGTGCAGCGCTAACCGTGGGAATTATTCTTACATTCCGCGATTTAATTGTCTCGGCGTACACAGACGATGCCCAGGTTGCAGCAGTTGCCCTAACCTTGCTAACAATCTTGCCTTTATTCCTTTTCTGCGACGCCATGCAATGCATCATGACATACTTGCTACGCGCTTATAAAGTGGCAGTAGTGCCACTTATTATGCAGGTTGTAGCGCTAACAGTATTTGGGCTGGTAGGTGGCTGGCTGCTGGGCTTTGGGCCCTGGAAAGGAGCCCTTCAGCCCTTGTTGAACATTGTCATGCCAGGTGCGCCCGTGGGCGCGGGTAGCCTTTGGTTCATGGCAGCACTTGGTTTGGGTTTATCGGCCATTTTGCTGAAGTTTTGGTACCGGCGCGTAGTAAGACAATACTTGCGCCAGTTTCAACACTAAGTAACACCAAAACAACCAAGCGTTACCGATAAATGTAGTTACGACGCCACGGATAGGCTTCATCTGACGGATAATCAAGTTCGTCCTGACGCCCGGTAGCCTTGTGCTTAAGCAAAACCTGATGCAACGAAATCCAGCCTTGCTCGAACCCCAGCGCACACCCCGCCAGGTAAATACGGTAGGCCCGCAACGATTTATCACCCTGCTCGCCCGGCTTCAGCGTTTTACGTGCGGCATCCAAATTGGCCTCTAGCGTATCGCTCCAGTGCCACAACGTACGTGCATAATGCGGACGCAAGTTCTCGACATCAACATCTTCCAGCCCGCTTAAGGCCGGTTTGGGCAGCTCGTTGCTTATATGCGTTAACTCGCCGCCAGGGAAAATATACTTTTCAATAAAACGGCCCATGCCGGCACCGACTTCAGCGTTATAAACCCCACCCGCAGTGATGCCATGGTTCATAATGAGCCCACCAGGGGCCAGCAGCCGGCGAAGTTTCGAAAAGTATTCTTCCAGCTGAGCGCGCCCAACATGCTCGAACATCCCGACAGAGGCAATTTTGTCGTACGGTTTAGACTCGTCCAGATCGCGGTAGTCAAGCAAATTCATGCGTACACGCCCGCTTAAACCTTTTTCCTCGATTAAGCGATTTACGTGCGCATGCTGATTCTTGGACAGCGTAATACCCGTTGCATCAACCCCATAATTCTCGGCGGCCCAAAGTAATAAACCACCCCAGCCAGCGCCAATATCAAGGAAACGTTCACCGCTTTTCAAATCCAGCTTGCGGCAAATGTGGTCGAGCTTGGCTTCTTGAGCTTGTGCCAGCGTCATGTCGGGCTCGCGGAAATAAGCACATGAATAGACACGGCGCGGATCTAGCCACAACGCATAAAACTCGTCAGACAAATCGTAGTGAAACTGAATTTGCTCTGCGTCGCGAGCGGTGGAGTGACGACGAATGGAAACAAGATGTCGAACCAGAGCCGTTAACCAGTTGCCTTTCGCAGCGTCAACGGGATTCTGATCGAGAATGGCCGAGGCAATTTTCATCAGGTTGCGCATACTGCCCTCAACCTCGAAACGGCCCTCTACATAATCTTCGCCCAAATTACCTGCCTGACCAGTAGCAAAGTTAACCAGTGTTGTGCGGTCTTTCACAATTAGCTTCATTTCGGGGTTTGCATCCCCAACCGTTTCCCCACTGGGCAATTGCATTTGCACCGCTACAGGCAATGCCGCCAGCTTTTTTTCTACCATGGACAAAACCGAACTCACACTCCGCTCCCTATGTAAACAAACGAAAACAAGTCTAGATACATACCCTCGGCGTAACCTTAATCGCCACGCTCTTTTTTTGTGCCGTCAATTTAGCATTATTCCGCGCAGTAGCGCACGAAACAATGCTCGATACCTTTCAGAACATGTTAACTAAATTTCACTTACATTAGCATTTCAATTTCTATTACACTGACGGCTTTTGAATACATGCCACCGCCAGTTGCGTGTTTTCAGTAAAGTTAAACCATGATGAATATTCCTGGATGGCTGTTGCTAATGGGCGCACTTACCGCCCTGGGCCCACTTGCCATCGACATGTACCTTCCGGCTTTTCCCGATATTGCACGCGGCCTGGGGGCCTCACAAGGTGAAGTTGAAAGAACTCTGGCCAGTTATCTGTTCGGTTTGTCTCTGGCCCAATTGGCTTATGGCCCGGTTGCCGACCGATTTGGTCGTAAGAAACCCCTAATATTCGGCGTCACCCTTTTCACCCTGGCATCAATCGGTTGCGCGTTCACCAACGATGTCACACACCTTACAATTTTGCGCGTTATCCAGGCCTTCGGCGGTGCAGCCGGCATGGTTATTCCGCGCGCGGTTATTCGCGACAACCTTGAAACACGTGATGCTTCAAAAGCATTATCTATATTGATCCTGATCATGGGCGTCACACCCATTCTGGGGCCAATCCTTGGCGCGCAAGTTATGTTTATTGGGGGCTGGCGCGGCATTTTCGTCATTATGGTGGTTTGCGGGATTTTGCTTATTTACGCAGCGGCCCGCCACATGCGGGAAACGCTACCGGTAGAAAAGCAAATTCCACTTAATATTCGCAATATCGGGCGCAATTACTGGGCTTTACTGCAAGACCGACAGTTCATGTTCTATTCACTTGCCGGCGGTTTTGGGTCAGCCGGGCTATTCACCTATATTGCCGGGTCGCCCCGGGTCTTAATCGATGTTTACGGGGTCGACCCCGAGTATTTTGGCTTTCTGTTTGGCCTGAATGCTGCATCGCTTATTATTATGTCGCAACTTAGTGCACGGCTACTGAACCGCCACAGCCCGGAAAAGCTGCTTAAACTGGCGCAGAACAGCATTGTAATTGCCGCTTTGGCGGGCGTTATACTTACACTGGCAGGGGTACTGAACCTTTTGCTGTTTATGTTGTGCCTTATGGCGTTCATGGCAAGCCAAGGTTTTGTGCTTCCCAATTCAGGGGCACTGGCATTAAATCACCAGGGGAAACGTCTGGGCTCAGCCTCGGCGTTAATGGGTACAATTCAAATGCTTTGCGGCACCATGGCAGGGCTGGCAATAAGTGCATGGCACACCGACACCGCCTTACCCATGATGGGCCTGCTGTTAATCAGCGCGACCCTCTCGTGGCTATCGGGGCGCGCGGCATTTCGTCCACCCACCAAAACCGCTTGATATAAATACACTTTTCGTATTAGAATAGCAGGCTTAGTTGAAATAACTTTCGAATTTTTCGGTTTTACTTAATTACTACTTTATTGCTACACGCCTTGTAGAACGCAGTTGCCACGGCCCAATAATATAAGTGCGGCCCGGTAAAACGAACAAGGTCAGGTAGAAAAGGGGCAAAATTATGGCACGCGTATGCCAAGTTACAGGCAAAGGCCCAATGGTGGGCAACAACGTTTCACACGCTAACAACAAAACCAAGCGTCGTTTTCTT